>JBDTNI010000266.1:0-4031 GCA_039933815.1 Betaproteobacteria bacterium | reverse complement strand
CGTCTGTCATTGTAGCCCCGTCATGCCGTCGTCATAGCCGTTCGCGTCCCGGCGCGTCGCGCGGGACGCGCGGGCCGTGGCAACATTCCAACACGGCGCCCGGTAGTCGCGCCTTCAGGACGCGTCCAAGCCCGCATCCGTCGCACCGGCGTACCGGCACTCGACGGTCAGCGCCAGCAGGTCGACGCGGCCGATGGCGACGCGAACCCCGTCGCCCGCAGCGCCGGACGGCATGTCCGGCAGGCGCATGACGAGCGGCAACGCGTCGAAGCGGACGAGATTTTCGCGAATGACCGTCGCCGTGCATTCGGTGACGCGCTCCTGCAGCAGCCAGCGCAGGCACCAGTAGCGTTCCATGCGCTCCTGCAATTCAGCGTAAAGCGAATAGGTCGCCTCGAAGTCGGCCACCGCTGCGAACAGTTCGACGTCGCCATCGGCGTGGGGCGCACGCGAGCCGTCGACGGTCGCGATCAGCTGCCGCTGGTTGACGAGGTCGCTGTAGCGGCGGAGCGGCGAGCTCGACCACAGGTAGTGGCTGACGCCGAGCCCCTGGTGCTCGCCCGGACGCGTGCTCATCTTGACCTTGCCGCCGGCCTGCACGCGGTAGAAGCCGGGAAGGCCGGCGTCGGCCACGCGGCGCCCCCACGTGTGATTGACGTGGATCATCAGCTCGGCCACGAGCTTGTCGAGCGGGCTGCCGCGCGGGCGCGTCCCGATCGTCACGCGTCCGCGCTCGCCCGCGCCTTCGCCGTCCCAGTCGACGTCGAACGTGAAATCGGTGCGCGCGATGTCCTGCTTGCCCCGCGCCGCGCCGATGTGCACTGCAAGCCTCCATAGCGCGCGGAGCTCGTCGGTCCACGGCGGATCCGACGGCGACGGCAAGTCGGCGGCAAACGCGTCCGTCAGCGTCGGCAGCCGGAGGTTTGCGGCGATCGGCACGCGCTCCAGTGCCGTTCGATGGCCGATGGGTGCGCCGTCGGCCGCGGTCTCGACATAAAGCGACAGCGTGGGCGGCGTCGTGCCTTCGCGCAGCGTCAGCGCGTCGATGACCGCGTCCGGCAGCATCGTCAGCTTGCGGCCCGGCATGTAGACGGTCGACAGCCGGCGACGCGCGATCGCGTCGAGTGCCGAGCCGGGCGCGATCGCGAGGCCGGGCGCCGCGATGTGAATGCCGATTTCGCGATGGCCGTTCGCGAGGTCGCGAACCGAGAACGCATCGTCGATCTCCGTGGTCGATGCGTCGTCGATCGAGAACGCCTGCACCGGGGCCACGGGAAGATCCCGCAGCGGCGGCATCAGCTCGTGCGCCGGGAACGCCGTACCTTGCGGAAACGTCTCCGCCAGGAAACGATTGAAGTGATAGTCGTGCGTCGATGCGATCGCGCCGCAGGCGTGCAGCAGCTCGAGCGGCCCGATCCGTTCGGCGGCGCATGCGGCGTCGAGCGCCTTCCATTCGGGTGTTTGCTTGTCGGGTCGATACAGCAGCGCATCGAGCTTTTCGGCGATCGCCGCCGGAAGCGCGCGCGCGCGCAGCTGCGCGGACCACGCAGCGATATCCGCGGTTTCCCGTTCCTTGCGCGCCACCGACGCCAAGGCGGCCTTCAGCGCATCGGGCGTCGCGCGCCGGTAGCGCCCCCTGCCCTTGCGGTAGAAATACATCGGCGCGCGCGACAGCGCGAGCGCCACGGCAACGGATTCGGCCGGCGCCGGGTGCGCGCCGTAATAGTCGCGGGCCAGTTCGTCGAAGCCGAACTCGTCATCGGCCGACACTTCCCACAGAAAGTTCGGATCGATGTCCGCGACGATCTCGTGCGCCTTCGCCATCGTTTCGGCCGCCGGCGGGCCGGCGAAACGCAGCAGCACGTGCGACGCCTTGACCTTCTGCCGCCTGCCCGACGCGCTCTCGACCTGCAGCGACGCATCGTGGTCGGCGACGAGTGTCCCGGCCTTCAACTGGCCGTCGTCCTCAAACAGCACATTCATCGGCGGCGTCGGCCTGGAAAAAAGGGCGCTGATTGTACCCCGCAGTGCCCTTCATCCGTTGCCGGCGCAAGGGCGTGCAACCGCGCAGACGTGCGACAATCGTCAGTCTGCCGCGGGCAAACCGATGCGAACTTCCAACGAGCGATTCCTGACCACGCACACGGGCAGCCTGCCGCGTCCGGACGACCTGGTCCGCATGATGTACGCGAAGGAGGAGGGGGTGCCGGTCGAGGGCAATGCGCTCGACGCCCGAATCTCTGCTGCCGTCGACGACGTCGTCGGCCGCCAGACCGGCGCCGGCATCGACATCGTGAATGATGGCGAGATGAGCAAGCCGAGCTACGCGACATATATCAAGGATCGGCCGTCGGGCTTCGGCGGCACCGGCAATACCTTCGTCTACCAGGACCTCGCCGATTTTCCCAAGCTCGAGCGGCGCGTCTTCGGCGACCCTGGCCGGTCGCGGCGCAAGACACCCGCATGCAACGCGGCCATCAGCGTTCGCGATCCCGCGGCGGCGCAAGCCGATACCGCGCACCTGCGCGGTGCATTGAGCGGCAAGCCATGGCAGGACGCGTTTCTCACCGCGGCATCGCCGGGCGTCGTGTCGTTGTTCTTCCGCGACGAGCACTACGGCAGCGAGGAGGCATATCTGGCGGCGATCGCCGAGGCGATGCGCGTCGAGTACGAGACGATCGCCGGCGCCGGCTTCGTGCTTCAGGTCGACTGCCCGGACCTCGGGATGGGTCGACATATCCAGTTCGCCGACCTGTCGCTCGCCGAATTCCGCAAGAAAGCCGAGCTGCACGTCGAGGCACTCAATCACGCGCTGCGGAACATCCCGCCTGCGCAGCTGCGCATGCACCTTTGCTGGGGCAACTACGAGGGACCGCATCACTGCGACGTGCCGCTCGCCGACGTGATCGATATCGTGTTCCGCGCCCGGCCGTCGGCGATTGCGCTGGAGGCGGCCAATCCGCGGCATGCGCACGAATGGAAGCTGTTCGAGACGCTGAAGCTTCCCGAAGGCAAAGTGCTGATCCCGGGCGTCATCGAGTCGAAGTCGAACTTTGTCGAACACCCCGAACTGGTCGCGCAGCGCATCGGCCGCTACGCAAACCTCGTCGGGCGCGGGAACGTCATCGCGGGCAGCGATTGCGGCTACGGCACGTGGGTCGGCCAGGCGGCGGTCGATCCCGACGTCGTCTGGGCGAAGTTCGCGGCGATGGCGGAAGGCGCGCGCATCGCGTCGCGCGAGTTCTGGAAACACTGAACGCGGCACGGGCAGCTTCGGGCGGCCGACCCATTTCGCAAAGGACGACACGTGGAATACCGTAGGCTGGGCAGAAGCGGTCTCGAGGTTTCGATCGTTTGTCTGGGCACGATGATGTTCGGCGATCGCACCAACGCCGCCGACTCGGAGGCGATCGTCGCAGACGCGCTCGAGAACGGCGTCAACTTCATCGACACCGCGGACGTGTACTCCGGCGGAGCGTCCGAGACCATCGTCGGCGCGGCGATCAAGTCACGGCGCGCGCGTTGGATCCTCGCGACGAAAGTCGGCAACGCGATGCCGGGCGACGACCACGCGACGCCGCGCAGCGGCGGCCTGTCGCGCCGGTGGATCCTCCACGAGTGCGACGAAAGCCTGCGACGGCTGGGGACCGACTGGATCGACATCTATTACCTTCACATCGACGATCCGGGCACGCCGCTCACCGAGACGGCCGCCGCGATGGGCGCGCTGATCGACGCGGGCAAGATCCGCTACTTCGGCGTCTCGAACTTCCGTGGCTGGCGCATCGCCGAACTCGTCCGCTGCTGCGCAGATCTCGGCGTCCCGCCGCCCGTCGTCTGCCAGCCGTACTACAACTTGCTGAACCGGATGCCCGAAGTGGAAGTGCTCGCCGCCTGCGACCACTACGGCATCGGCGTCGCGTCGTATTCGCCGGTCGCGCGCGGCGTGCTGACCGGCAAGTACACGCCGGGCGTTGTACCCGCCGACTCGCGTGCGGCGCGCAACGACCGGCGAATCATGCAGACCGAAT
>JBDTNI010000265.1:0-4063 GCA_039933815.1 Betaproteobacteria bacterium | reverse complement strand
CGGTGAAGAAACGGTCAAGGGCAACATGTTTGTCCCGAGCGAGCTCATCGATCCGATCCTCGACGACATGCTGCAACTCGGCCGCGTCGACCGGCCGCCGCGCCCCTGGCTCGGCCTCTACACGGCGGAAACGAACGACGGCCTTGCCATCCAGGGCCTCGCCACCGATGGTCCTGCCGACCGCGCCGGCGTTCAGCTCGGCGACGTCGTGCGCGACGTCGCCGGAGAGCCGATCGACGACCTGGCCGATTTCTACCGCACCGTATGGCAGCGCGGTGCTGCCGGCGCCGACGTGCCGCTGACGCTGCTTCGCGAAGGTCAGCTTCGCAACGTCACGGTCCGGTCGGTCGACCGGGGCGCGCTGTTCAAGAAGCCGCTGCTGCAATAGCGCTCGCTCGCGCGAGGCGTTGATCCGTCAGGCCGGCGCCGTGCGCGTGCCGGCCACCGTGGCGCGCAGCGCATTGGCGATGACGCCCGACATGGCCATCGGCAGGTAGCGCGCGCCCGCCTTGTGCCACCGCTGGAAATCGTCGGGGTTGAGTGCGAGCACGCCGGGCGCGACGCCGTGTGCAATCGCGCGCCCGATGCCGTGCTCGAGTGCCGCGACGACGTCGGGATGCGTCATCTGCCCCGGGTAGCCGAGCGAGAACGACAGGTCGTTCGGACCGAAGAACACTGCGTCGACGCCGGGCACCGACAGGATCTCGTCGAGCTTGCCGAGCGCCTCGCGCGTCTCGGTCATGATGACGACGGCCGTTCCGGTGTTCGAATCCGTGATGTGCCGCTCGCCGCCGAAGAATCCGTAGCCCGCGGCGCGCGTCGAGAATGCGGCGCCGCGCGTCCCGACCGGTGGATATTTCGCCGCTGCGACGATGCGTCGCGCCTGTTCCGCCGAGTTGACCTGCGGCACCTGAATCGCCGACGCGCCGACGTCGAGCACGCGCAGGATGTCGGGCTCGAGCGTGCGGACGACCGGGATCACGCCGCTGGCGCGCGCCGCGCGGAGCATGTGCTCGGTCGATTCCAAACCGGCCGGTCCGTGCTCGTTGTCGATGATGACGAAGTCGACACCGGCGTGTCCGCACATCTCGACGAGCGACGGCGCCGGCATGCCGACGAACATGCCCAGCAGCGGGCGGGTGCCCCGCAATAGCTCCGGCAGCCGGGTATCGATCACGTTCATCGCATCGCGCATGGCGTCGTCGCTGGAGAAGGGAGAACCCCGGAGCGTACAGCAACGGGTGCGGTGACGCCGCCCCGAACCCGCTACGCGGTCACTTCGCGCCGGCAACGGCGCTCTGCGGCTCGACGGCGCTCGCATACTCCCAGCCGCCGCCGAGCGCCTTCGCGAGATCGACGAGCGCGAGCCGCACGTCGCGCGCCGCGAGGATCTGCAGCGTTTGCGCCTGCAGCAGCTGCCGCTGCGCGTCGAGCACCTCGAGGTACGGCGAGTAGCCCGCCTTGTAGCGCAGGTCGGACAGGTCGTATGCGCGCTTGAGATTCGTGCTCCGCTCCGCCTGCGCGGCGAGCGCGTCGCGCGTCGCCTTGTCGGCCGCCAGCGCATCGTGCACGTCCTTGAATGCGGACTGCACCGTCCGCCGGTAGTTGGCGACTAACTCCTCGCGGCGTGCGGTCTGCGTCCGGACGTTGGCGTCGATCGCGTTGAGATTGAACAGCGGCTGCAGCAGTCCGGCGCCGAGCGTCCAGAAAAACGACGGGCCGCTGAACAGGCCGGCCAGTGCGGTCGATTCGGTGCCGAATGCGCCGGTGAGCGACACCGACGGGAAATAGTCGGCGCGCGCCCGGTCGATGCGCAGGCTCGCGGCGGCGAGCGACTTTTCAAGCTGCCGGATGTCCGGTCGTCGTGCCAGCAAGTCCGAGGGCAGTCCCGCGGGAAGCGCCGGCACGTCGAGCAATGCCACGGACGACGCGCTGCGCTCGACCGTCGGGGAGAACACGGCGCGCGGCGAGCGGCCGGTGAGCACCGCCAGCGCCGACTCGAACTGTGCGATAGCGCGCTCGGCCTGCGCGATGTCCGCGACGACGGCTGCGCGCTCCGCGCGTGCCTGCGCGAGATCGTAGTCGCCGATCACACCGGCCTGCGCACGGTCCGTCTGCAACCGGACGGTCTCGTTGCGCAGCGTCAGCGTATCGCGCAGCAGGCGCAGCTGGGCATCGGACGCGAGCAGCCCGAAATACGCGCGCGCCACTTCGGCCGCGATGGCCGTGCGTACCGTTTCGCGCGCGTACTCGCTGGCCAGGACGTCGATCTGTGCCGCGCGGGTCGCCGTGCGGTACTTGCCCCACAGGTCGAGTTCGTACGACGCATTGAGGCCGAGGCGGAAATCGCTGCCCGACGCGGAGACGCCGCCGGGTATCGGCGTCGTGCCGACGCGCGATACGCGGGCGCGGCCGGCGTCGAGCCCCACGCCGAGCGTCGGGTACAGGCTCCCCTGCGCGAGGATCACCTGTGCGCGCGCCGCATCGATGCGCGCCATCGCCGCCTGCAGGTCGAGGTTGTTCGCGAGCGCCTCGTCGATCAACGACGTCAGTGCAGGCTCGTTGAAGTCCGTCCACCACCGTTCGAGATGGATGTCGGCAAGCGTCGGCGTCGGCACGTCGACCGCCGGCGGCGCCGTCGGCGTCGTGGTCGCGCAACCGCCGAAGGTCGCGGCGAGCGCGACGATCAGTAGGCGTGTTCGAATCGGTAGCGGCATCGGTTCAGTCTCCTGGCGCGGTCACCGGCGGATGCCCGGGCGTCCGCGGCATGTGGTGCGACGCGTTGCGCAGGTGCTTGACCTCGTCGATCAGTTCGTCGTGGGTCCGGCGCTCGATCAGCCGGCGCTCGGTGATGACGCGGTAAAACAGCGGCACGAAGAAAATGGCGAGAAACGTCGCCGCCAGCATGCCGCCCATGACACCCGTCCCGGTCGAGTGCCGCGCACCGGCGCCGGCGCCCGTCGACAGGGCCAGCGGCGCGACGCCGAGGATGAACGCGAGCGACGTCATCAGGATCGGACGGAACCGCAGCCGCGCCGCCTCGATTGCCGCCGCCGACGGCGACAGCCCTTCCTCGGTCTTCAGCACGGCGAATTCGACGATCAGGATCGCGTTCTTCGCCGCGAGGCCGAGCAGCGTCACGAGCCCGATCTGGAAGTAGACGTCGTTGGTCAGCCCGCGCAGCCAGATCGCCGCAAGGGCGCCGAACGTGCCGAACGGCAGCGCGAGGAGCACCGAGATCGGCAGCGTCAGGCGCTCGTACTGCGCGGCCAGGATCAGGAACACCATCAGCACCGCGAGCGCGAGCGCGAACGTCGCCGCCCCGCTCGCCCGCTTCTCCTGGTACGACGTGCCGCCCCAGTCGTAGCTGAAGTCGGACGGCAGCGTCTCGCGCGCGATCTGTTCGACGCGGGCGATCGCCTGCCCCGAGCTGATGCCCGGCGCGCCCTGACCGATGATCTTCACCGCCGGCAGGTTGTTGAACCGGTTGAGCGTGTCGGGGCCGGACGTAAAGCGGACCGATGCGACGGACGACAGCGGGATCATCTCGCCTTTCGACGAGCGGACGTAGACGGCGCCGATGTCGTCAGGGCGGTTGCGATAGCTGGGCTCCGCCGACATCAGCACCTGCCAGGCGCGGCCGTACTTGTTGAAGTCGTTGACGTAGTAGTTGCCGAGCGTGGCCGACAGCGCGGCGAAGACGTCGTTGACCGGGATGCCGAGTGTCTTCGCCTTCTCGCGGTCGACGTCGACGGTGAGCTGCGGCACCGTCGCGCGCCACAGCGTCTGCGCGCCGGCGAGTTCGGGGTCCTGGTTGGCGCGGGCGAGGAACTGTTGCGTGACGTCGTACAGGCGCTTGGCGCCGCCGTCGCCGCGATTCTGGATGTAGAACTCGAAGCCGCCCGCCGTGCCGAGGCCGAAGATCGGCGGCGGATTGAACGCGAGCACCAGCGCTTCCTTGATACCGGCGGTGCGCCCGTACAGCTCGCCGACAAGCTGGGCGGCGGTCACCTTGCGCTGATCCCACGGGACCTGCACGACGAACAGCGTCGCCGCGTTGTTG
>JBDTNI010000264.1:0-4064 GCA_039933815.1 Betaproteobacteria bacterium | reverse complement strand
TTCGGCCAGCATTCGCCACGCGGCGATCCGTTTGATTTCGCCGTAAGCGGTCAAGCGGCGTGGTTCGCAGGAGGCCGAGCCGCGCGCGCAAGCCTGCGTCGGACCACGCACTCGCTCGCCGGCGACCGGCGGGTCGCACGAGCGGCGCGCCAAGCGTTATGAATCGGTCGAGCCGCCAACAGCGCAACGGGCCGCACGTGTGCGGCATTGCCGGAATAGTCCATCTCGATGGCCGGCCGCTGACACGCGGCGCCGATGATTCGATACTCGAGTCGATGGGCAACGCCATGCGACATCGCGGCCCCGGCGACGCGCAGGTCATGCTGTGGAACAACGTTGGCTTCGTGTTCCGGCGGCTTGCCATTATCGGAGCGACGTGCGGTACGGACTGTTCCTAAGCGTCCGAGCGGCGCCGGTCGCGCCGCCTTGCGTCCTTGAGAATTTCGCGCGCCGCGTTCCGGCCGGGGATGCCCGTGACGCCGCCGCCGGGGTGCGCGCCGGAGCCGCACAGGTAGAGGTTGCGGATGGGCATCCGGTAATCGCCGTTGCCGAGCACCGGACGGGCGGAAAACAGCTGGTCAAGCGCGAGTGCTCCGTGAAAGATGTCGCCGCCGATCAGCCCGAACTCGCGCTCGAGGTCCAGCGGCGACAGCACGCGACGGCCGAGCACGCTGCCGGCGAAGTTCGGCGCGACCGCGTCGACGGTCGCGATCATCAGGTCAGCGACGGCCTCGCGGTGATCGTCCCATGTCTGTCCGGGCAGCACGTCGCCGATGCGGGGGTTCGCGTGCTGGCAGAACAGGCTCGCGACGTGCTGACCGGGCGGTGCGAGCGAATCGTCGACGATCGTCGGAATCAGCATCTCGACGATCGGCGCGCGCGACCATCCGAACGACTTTGCGTCGAAGTAGGCGCGTTCCATGTAGGCGAGCGACGGGGCGACGATGATGCCGCTGCCGTGATGCGGCATCGCGGTCGCGCCGGGACGACAGCTGAAGTCCGGCAACGCCGACAGGGCGACGTTCATCCTGAACGTACCCGAGCCGCAGCGATAGCCGTCGATCCGCGCAGCGAAGTCGGCATCGACATGCGCCGGCGCGACGAGCTCCTTGAACAGCAGCTTCGGATTGACGTTCGCCACGACGCGCGTTGCCGCCAGCGTCTCGCCGCCGTCGAGCGTCACGCCGACGGCCCTGCCGTGTTCGACGACGACTTCGCGGACCGCGGCGCCCGTCCGGATTTTGACGCCGCGCGCTTCGCACTCGCGCGCCATGGCCTGCGTGATCGCGCCCATGCCGCCCATCGCGTGGCCCCACTGGCCGCGCTTGCCGTTCACTTCGCCAAACACGTGATGCAGCAGGACGTACGCCGATCCCGGTGCGTAGGGGCTCTGGAAGTTGCCGACGACCGCGTCGAATCCGAAGGCCGCCTTGATCGGATCGCTGTCGAACCAGCGATCGAGCACCTCGCCGGCGCTCTTGGTGAAGAGGTCGAGCACGTCGCGCTGGCCGGCCTGATCGAGCGCCCTGAACGGCCTGGACGTCTTCCACGCGTCCATCGCCGCGGCGACGCGGCCGCCGCGTCGAGCACCGATGTTCGGCGGCGTCACGTGCAACAGTTCGCGCAAGACGTCGGCGACGCGCGACAGCATCGCGTAATAGCCGGGCAGCCGTCCGGCGTCCCGCGTCGAGAACTTCGCCACCTCCGCCTGCGTCGCCGCCAGGCCGCCGCCCACGGTCAGCGACCGGCCGTCCGGTAGCGGCAGGAAGTTCGCGAGCGCGCGGCTGACGATCGCCAGGCCGTGCGACGCGAGATTGAGTTCGGCGATCACCTGCGGCGCAAGCAGGCTTACCGTGTAGCTCGCCGTCGAATTGCGGAAACCCGGATGAAACTCCTCGGTGACGGCCGCACCGCCGACGACGTGCCGGCGCTCGACCACACACACCGACAATCCTGCGGCCGCGAGGTACGCGGCGCACGCAAGGCCATTGTGACCCGCGCCGACGACGATCGCATCGAAAACGCCCGGCTTCACGGCGGGCAAGCCCGCTTCACGCGGCACACCGGCAACACGGAGTGCCAGCTACTCGCCGAGTCCGGCGGCGACGTTGGAAAAACCGCAGTCGACGTAGGTGACTTCTCCCGTGATCGCGCTCGACCACGACGAGAAGTAGAACGCCGCGACATTGCCGATCTCGTCGATCGTGACGTTGCGTCGAAGCGGCGCGGTCTGCTCCACGAAGTTCAGGATCTTCGAAAAGCCGCCGATGCCGGCAGCCGCCAGCGTCTTGATCGGTCCGGCCGAGATCGCGTTGACGCGCGTTCCCTCGGGGCCGAGCGCCGCGGCGAGGTAGCGCACATTTGCCTCGAGGCTTGCCTTCGCCAGGCCCATGACATTGTAGTTGGCGAGCGCACGCGACGAGCCGAGATAGGTCAGCGTCAAAAGCGACGCACTCCGGCCCGCGAAAAGCGGCCGTGCGGCCTTGGCGAGCGCCGCGAAGCTGTAGCTGGAGATGTCGTGGGCGACGGCGAACGCGTGGCGCGAGAGGGCGTTCAGGTAGTCGCCTGCCAGCGCTTCGCGCGGCGCGAAAGCGATTGAATGCAGCAGGCCGTCGAGCGCACCCCACTCGGTACGGAGCGTGTCGAACAGCGCCGCGACGTCGTCGTCGGAGGCGACGTCGCACGGCAGCACCGGCGACGGCGCGAACTCGCCGGCGATTTTCACGACCCGATCCTTGAGGTCCGCGTTCGCATAGGTAAAGGCCAGCGTCGCGCCCTCCCGCTGGCAAGCCTTCGCAATGCCGTAGGCGATCGACCGCGTCGACAGCACGCCCGTGATCAGGATCCTCCGGCCGGCGAGCACGCCCATCGTGCCGGCGATCGGCGTCAGAACAGCGAACGCGCGGGCTCGAACACCCCGCACGCAATCGCTGCATTCGGAACATCGGGCTGCACGTCGGGAACGTCGGAACCGGCGTACATCACGACGCTGCGCCCCGCGATGCCATCGGGTCCCTGGGCGCGAAGGCCGCGGATGCGCAGTTCGGATTCGACGTGCGCCTCCGAATTGGCGTATTGGGTCGGGATCAGATCGCGCGGGGTTGCAGCCGCGGCGGCGGGCGCCCATGGGCGTCCCGCCGAGAATCCGTTGGGCGACGAGCAGTTGGGCGTTTCGTGAATGACGATCCGATACGCACCGACCGGCAGGTTGATCACCGATACCAGCATCGATGCGCGGTCGCCGCGGTCGGTGACCGTGATCTTGCCCGTCAGCGACGAGCCGCCGATCGAACGCAGCGACGCGACCTGGCTGGAGTCGGGCACCGTCGCCTTCGGTGTACCGTCCGGTGCGCTGCCACCGCGCGTGCCGCAACCGGCGACCAGCGCAACGAGCAGCAGCGGAACACCGCGAACACCGCGTGCGAACGCACGCACGCGAGCGCGCCACATCACCGCCGTCACCGCCGGGTGCGTGCGCGACGAATCCATCGTCAGCCGCCGGCAACGACGCCGCACGCCAGCCTCGCACCGGAGTTGCCGGTCGGCTGGGTCTTGAAGTCGTCGGCGTCCTTGTGAACGATGACGGCGCGGCCGACGACGCTGTCGGCGCCCGTCCCGAGCGTCACGGTGTCGAGCACGGCATCGAGCGCCGCGCGGCCCGATGCATCGGCGATCAGCATCGGCATGTCGCCGCCGTGGTGCTCGCCCGACGCGGGGTTGCCGTGAGGCTTGCCGGTCGGATTGAAATGGCCACCGGCACTCATGCCGTCCGGCGCGCTGCAATCGCCTTTTTCGTGCAGGTGAAAACCATGCGGACCCGGCGGCAGCCCCGTCACGCTCGCCACCACGCGCACACGATCGCCGCTGGGCACGAACGACACGCTGCCGGCGACCGAACTGCCGGCGGTGGGTGCGAGCATCGCGGCGGTTTTAGGCGACGCAGGCATCATCGACGCGCACCCCGTCAGCAGCGTGGCGACGACGAGGCAAGCGAGGTGACGCACCATTTCGATTCTCCGGTTTGACATCGGTTCAAGTCGAGAGCAGCGATTGTCGCACGCGTT
>JBDTNI010000263.1:0-4092 GCA_039933815.1 Betaproteobacteria bacterium | reverse complement strand
TTCGCTTGCACGACGCGCGCGAGCGTGCCTAAGATGACGGCTTTATACGCCGCCTTCGCGCCATGACGAGACTTCGGCTGCCTGCCCTCGACTGCGCGACCGTCGAGGAAAAGCGCGGGTCCGGCTATCCGGAGCCGTTCCGCTCGCGCATGGGCGAGCGCGTCAAGCGTCGCCTTGGCGAGGCCTGCGGGCTCACGCGATTCGGCGTCAACCTCGTCACGCTGGCGCCCGGCGGACAGTCGGCGTTGCGTCACTGGCACACGCACGAGGACGAGTTCGTCTATGTGCTCGATGGTGAAGTCGCGCTCGTCACCGACGACGGCGAGCAGGTGCTGCGCGCCGGTGACTGCGCGGGCTATCCCGCCGGCAACTCGAATGCCCACCACTTCATCAATCGCGGTTCGGTGCCGGTGCGTTATCTCGAGGTCGGCGACCGCGTCGAGGCCGATCTGCCGCGCTATCCGGATGACGATCTCGCCTATGATGCCGTCGCGGCGCGCTATACGCACAAGGACGGCAGCGTCTATTGACCCCTTGGTTCGCCCCGCGGGCGGCGAATCGCCGGCGGGCTTGATACCGCGTCCGCGCCCCCCATTTATCGGCGTGTCCAGACCGGGGCGTGCCATGGATGGGCTGTTCCCGCGTGCGGGACACTGGATTCTGACAACCGGAGACTGTGATGGCTGAATACGAAGCGGTGCCGACGGGCTCGACGACGCAGGGGGTGACGCGGCAGCCGCCGGTCACGCCGGCGCTGGTCGTTTACGCACTGTTTGCTTTCGCTGCGGTGGCGGGCATCGTCGGTCACGGGATGCTCGTCGGTGCACCGTTGCTGACGCTCATCGGGATCATCGCCGTCATCGTCGCCTACATCACCCGTAGCGACTCGCAGGGAACGTGGGTCGCCTCGCACCTGACGTGGCTGATCAGCACGTTCTGGTGGTCGCTCCTGCTGAACGGCATCGGTTGGCTGCTGGCGATCACCGTGATCGGTTTGCCCGTGGCGCTGGCGATATGGGTCGCGACAACGATTTGGGTCATCTATCGCGTGATCCGCGGGTATCTGCACTTCCACCAGAGCAGGCCCATCCCAGGTCTCTGACCGGTCGCCGCCGCGGCGGTCAGCGCTGTTGCGTAGGATCCCAGCCTTCCGCGCGCTGGTACACCCACTGCACGAGGAAATCGAGTGCGGGCCCGGCGCGCGCCGCGTTGCGGTCGTTGACGATCGCGACCACGGTGAATCGTCGCCCCGATGGCTCGACGATGTAGCCGGCGAGCGCGCGGACGCCTTCGAGCGTGCCCGTCTTCAGCTGGGCGCGGCCGCCGACCGCCGCGTTCTGGAAACGCCTCTCGACCGTTCCGTCGACGGCGGCAACAGCGAGCGAACTCGCGAATTCCTCGCGGACGCGACTTCGATCCGCGGCGATCAGCAGCTGATTGAGCCCGTCGGCCGAGTTGCGCTCGGCTCGCGACAGGCCGGAGCCGTTTTCGAGCACCAGGCCGCGCGTCGTGATCCTGCGCGTCGCCAGCCAGCGCCGAATGACCGCATTGGCGCCGGCGGTCGTCGCGGGCGCGGCACCCGCCGTGGTCGCCAGCGTCAGGAAGATCTGCCGCGCCATCACGTTGTTCGACAGCTTGTTCACGTCGCGGACGATGTCGTACAACGGCGGCGATTCCAGCACGGCAAACGGGGTCGTTGCCGGGGCGGCGCGCGAGGTGACACCGCCGTCGAAGCGACCGCCCGCTTCCCGGAAATACGTTCCGAACATCGAGCGCACGTAATGCGGGTGGTCGAGCATCGCGATCCACCAGTCGCGTTCGCCGCACACGAGCGGGTACGCACCGGCAAACGTGATGGCGCCGCGATCGCCGCGATCGTCGAACGCCGCCTCCGTCCGCGGCCGCCAGTCGTCACAAGGAGCGGTCGCGGAAGCCGCGATGGGACCGACCGCAACGGCGTCGAGTGGCGGCTCCGCCCGAACGCTGGCGCCGGTCCCGGATGCATCGGGCGCGAACGTCAGCTTGAGCGACTTGAAATTGACGAGCAGTGCGTCGGGCCCGACGTTGTACGGTTTCAGCGGCTCGGCGTCGAACGCCGCAGGATCGTGTGCGGCCGGCGCGAAGCGGCTGCGATCCAGCGCGAGGTCGCCGTCGATGGCGGCGAGTCCCTTCGCACGAAGCTGCGCCATGAATGACTGCCATTGTTCGATCGTGATCTTCGGATCACCCGAGCCTTTCAGGATCAGATCGCCGTGGAGCACCCCGTCGACCAGCGGACCGCCGAGGTAGGCTTCCGTCCGCCACCGGTAGTCGGGGCCCAGGAGGTCGAGCGCTGCGAACGTGGTGACGAGCTTCATCACCGACGCCGGATTGCGGGGCGTGAATGCGTCGTTGTCGAATAGCGGCCGCAGCCGCGTCGTCTCCTGCACGACGACGCCGACGTGATTCAGCGGGATGCCGGCGTCGAGAAACGCGCGTCCGACCTCGCGGGGCAGCCGGGCCTCCACGCCGCCCGCGAACCCGAACGCAATGCAGAGCACCGCCACGCGGAGGCGCCGACGGCGGCGGGTGACGCCGTCGCGGATAGCCGTCGTCAGCATTCGTCCAGCACCGCCAGCGTTCGCTCGACGAGCAGCGTGAAGTCGGCGTCGCTGAGGATGTACGGCGGCATGAAGTAGACCGTCTGCCCGATCGGTCGCAGCAACAACTCTTGCCCCAGTGCACGCTCGGCGAACCAGCGCGGGAAATCGGGCCGTTCGGTGCTCGCATCGAAGGCGATGATCATCCCGCACTGCCGGAAGTTCGAGATTCGCGGATGCCGTGCGAGCGGCTGCGCAAGCGCCCGCCACCGCGACGCACGCTCGCCGTTGACGCGAATGACGTCGTCGTCGCGGAAAATATCGAGCACGGCGAGCGCCGCGCTGCAGGCCAGCGCGTTACCCGTGTACGAATGCGAATGCAGGAAGCCGCGCGACAGGTCATCGTCGTAGAACGCGTCGTACACGTCGTCGGTGGCGAGCACGCACGACAGCGGCAGGTAGCCGCCGGTGATGCCCTTCGACAGGCACATGAGATCGGGCGCGATGCCCGCCTGGTCGCAGCCGAACATCGTCCCGGTGCGGCCGAAGCCCGTCATGATCTCGTCGGCAATCAGATGCACGCCGTGGCGTTGCGTCAGCGCGCGGGCGCCGAGCAGGTAGCGCGCGTCGTACATCGCCATGCCGCCGGCGCCCTGTACGAGCGGCTCGACGATCAGCGCTGCGGTCGTCGAATGGTGCCGGACGAGGAACGCCTCGAGCGCGTCGAGTGCGTCGTCGACGGCGCGCGTCGCGCGAGGGCCCCCGGGATCGCGCGACGACGGTGACGGCAGCACCGCCGGCGTACGGAGCAGCGGCGCATACGGTGCGCGGAACAGCGCGACGTCGGTCACGCCCAGCGCGCCGACCGTCTCGCCGTGATAACCGCCTGCGAGATGCGCATAGCGGCACTTCGCGCCGTTACCGCGATTCGCCCAGTAGTGAAAGCTCATCTTCAGCGCGATCTCGACCGCGGATGCGCCGTCGGAGGCGAAGAACGCATGCGCGAGGCCGGGGGGGGCCAGCGCCGCGAGTCGTTCCGAAAGCTCGATCACCGGCCGGTGCGTGAAGCCCGCGAGCATCACGTGCGCGAAGTCGCCGAGCTGGGCCACGATCGCGGCATCGATGCGCGGGTGAGCGTGCCCGAACAGGTTGACCCACCAGGAGCTGATCGCATCGAGGTAGCGGCGGCCGTCGTGGTCGTACAGCCATGCGCCCTGCGCACGGGCGATCGGCACGAGTGGCGTTCGCGCGTACCGCTTCATCTGCGAGCACGGGTGCCACACGGCCGACCGGCTGCGGGCTGCCCATGTCGCATCGGCGTCGGTCATTCGACCCGCCGTTTCATCCGTTCGACGGCCGCCATCAGTGTCTGCGCGATGCCCGGCTCGCGCACCGAGTGGCCCGCGCCCGGGACGACGATGTATTCCGCGCCGGGCCATGCGCGTGACAGGCGGTCGGCCGCCGCGGGCGGGCAGATGATGTCGTAGCGCCCCTGCACGATGGTGCACGGCAG
>JBDTNI010000262.1:0-4097 GCA_039933815.1 Betaproteobacteria bacterium | reverse complement strand
TCGACACGATCAAGGATCTGCTGTCGACGAAGATCGACACGCTGCACTTCGACGAAGCGTGGCTGCCCCACGCGACGTTCCACGACTTTTACCGCGGCATGCACGCGATCGGCAAGGACCGCCCGCGATCGAAGGATGCGCTCGTGTTCTCGACGCAATCGACGCACAAGATGCTGGCGGGCCTGTCGCAGGCGTCGCAGATCCTCGTCCAGTACAGCGAGACGCGCCAGCTCGACCGCTATCGCTTCAACGAGGCGTACCTGATGCATTCGTCGACGTCGCCGCAATACGCGATCATCGCGTCGTGCGACGTCGCGGCAGCGATGATGGAACCACCGGGCGGCACCGCACTGGTCGAGGAATCGATCATGGAAGCGCTCGATTTCCGCCGCGCAATGCGCAAGGTGGACGAAGAATACGGCGATTCCTGGTGGTTCACGGTCTGGGGCCCCGACCATCTGGCCGAGGAGGGGACCGGCGACCGGGACGACTGGATCATTCGCGCGGAGGACGACTGGCACGGGTTCGGCCCGCTCGCGCCGGGCTTCAATATGCTCGATCCGATCAAGGCGACGGTGCTCACGCCCGGTCTCGACGTCGCGGGCAATTTCGGCACGCAGGGAATTCCCGCCGCGATCGTGACCAAATACCTGGCCGAGCATGGCGTGATCGTCGAGAAGACAGGCCTGTACTCGTTCTTCATCATGTTCACGATCGGCATCACGAAGGGCCGCTGGAACACGCTGCTGACTGCACTGCAGCAGTTCAAATCCGACTATGACGGGAACCAGCCGCTGTGGCGCGTGCTGCCGGAGTTCGTGCTCGCGCATCCCCGCTACGAGAAGATCGGCCTCCGCGACCTGTGCGACAGCATCCACGGTATTTATCGCGCGAATGACATCGGGCGCCTCACCACCGAGATGTACCTGTCGCACCTCGAGCCGGCGATGCGACCTGCCGATGCGTTCGCGCGCATGGCGCACCGCGAGATCGAGCGCGTGGAGATCGACGACCTCGAGGGTCGGGTCACGAGCGTGCTGCTGACGCCTTATCCGCCCGGCATACCGCTGCTGATCCCCGGCGAGCGCTTCAACCGGCAGATTGTCCGCTATCTGCAGTTCGCCCGCGACTTCAACGAGCGGTTCCCGGGCTTCGACACCGACATCCACGGGCTCGTCGAAGAGGAGATCGAAGGGCGCGTGCGTTACTTCGTCGACTGCGTCGCGGGGGCTAAGGTGATCGAGGCCCTTCCCGCGCTTCGCGTGCGCAGCATCAAGAAGCGCGCCTGACCGCGGCTTCCTCCGCGGCCAGATCAGGGACAGCGCTCGCCGGCATGTCGCGCGCGGCTGACCGCGGATTCCTGCGTCGGCGTCGGACGGCATCCGATTGCCATTGCAGGCCCCCCGCCGGAAGCTGACCTTTTCGATCGGGGGAGGGAATCATGGGGGCAGGTTCAGGCGCTGCGAGGCGCCAGCTCGAGCGGGGGTCGCGGCCTTTCTCGCAGGCTGCCGTCGGGCAGTGACAGGTGACATTCATTGAAGATGCGCGCCGTGCAGCTCGCACACTTCGCCGAGTCAAGTTTCTTGTAGATCGCCGAGATCGCCTGATCCTTGGTGACGAACACGTTGTCGCGTCCGATGCCCTGGACGACGCCGCCGCGCTCGAGGAGCTCGCGGACGGCCGGCCGTAGCTTGCACAGGTAAAGCGTCACGCCGGATTCACGCAACGATCCGGCCAGATAGCCCAGGAGCTCCGCCCCGGCGGTGTCGATGTGGTTGAGTCCGGTGCCGATCAGCAGCAGGTGGCGCGTGGCCGGGCGCGACGCGCGGGCCGCCTCGATCTGATCGCGGATGTGCTCGACCGAGCCGAAGAACAGCGCGCCGTCGATGCGCAGCATGTCGAGCTGGGGGCACACCGGCGAGTCGGCACGGGCCGCCCGGAACCGCCTTTGCATCTCGATATCCGGCACGACGCGGATCACCTGCGGGTGCGTCGCCCAGTTGAGGTAGATGAGCAGCGATACGAGGACGCCGACGATGATGGCGACTTCCAGCCGGATCGTCAGTGTCGCGATGAACGTGACCGCGAGCGTGAACGCGTCCGCGCGGCTCGTACGCCACACACGGCGCATCGCTTCGGTGTCGATCAACCCCCATGCGACGATGAACAGGACGGCGGCCATCGACGCGACCGGCAGGTAGCTCGCGAGCGGCTTGACCACCAGCAGTACGACGACGAGCAGCAATGCCGAGAATACGCAGGCGAGCGGCGTGCGCGCACCGGCCTCGTAATTGGCCCCGGTGCGGTTGAACGAGCCCGACGTCGGGTAGCTTGACGTGAACGCACCGACGATGTTCGCGAGCCCCTGGCCGATGAACTCCTGGTTGCCGTCGATGCGCTGCCCGGACTTCAGCGCCACCGCCCGCGCGCTCGATATCGCCTCGGACAGCCCGATCACCATCAGCGCCAGCGCGATCGGCGCGAGTTGCTGCCACGTCTGCAGCGACAGGTCCGGCGTCGACAGCGGAGGAATCGCGGACGGCAGCGCGCCGATCGTCGGGATCGGAATGTGCGACAGCCATTGCAGCAGGGCCGCGAAGAGGGCACCCGCGACGATTCCCGTCAGCATGTACGGCATCCGCGGCCACAAGCGCTTGCCGAGGATCGACGCGAGGAGCGTGAACAGCCCGACGGCGAGGACAGCGAGACTGGTCTCGCGAATGTGCAGTGCGAAATCGCGGAGGCCGAGGATGAACGTCGGCTCCTGCGGCACGACGATGCCGAAGAAGTTGCGCAGCTGCGCGCCGATGATCAGCAGCCCGGCCCCGGCGGTGAACCCGATGACGACGGCGGTGGAGATGAAGTTGACGAGCGTCCCCAGCCGCGCGACGCCGAGCCCGAACTTCATCAGGCCGACCATCAGGTTCAGCGTCAGGACCAGCGACACGTAGGTGGGCGTGAACGGCACCGCGAAAGCGCCGACGGTGGCGAACACCATCAGCGACGAGGCGTTAGTCGGTCCCGAGACAAGGTGCCACGACGATCCCCACAGCGCGCCCACCACCGCCGGCAGCATCGCGCCATAGAGTCCGTACTCCGGCGGCATGCCTGCGAGCGTCGCAAACGCCACGCCCTGCGGGAGCACCATCACGGCCGACACCAGTCCGGCGAGTGCATCGCGCCGCAGCGTCTCGCGATTGACGCGATGCCGCCACACCAGGAACGGCAGCAGTTTCAGCGCAAGCGGCGACAGCGAACGCAGGACGGCCATCCGTTGTCAGGTCGCGGGCGCGGGGGTGCGGTTCAGGCCTTGCCCTTCCACGGGACGACCAGCCGCTCGACATAGCGCATCAGCAGGTCGAACAGGTACGCGACGACGCCGATGACGATGATGCCCATCACGACGATGTCGGTGCGCAGGAAATTGGATGCGTTCAGCACCATCTGCCCGAGTCCCTTGTTTGCCGCCACCATCTCGGCTGCCACGAGCGTGGTCCAGCCGAAACCGATGGCGATGCGCATCGCGGTGAGGAT
Organism: Betaproteobacteria bacterium; assembly: GCA_039933815.1. Lineage (GTDB taxonomy): Bacteria > Pseudomonadota > Gammaproteobacteria > Burkholderiales > Casimicrobiaceae > VBCG01. The sequence goes on along the minus strand of JBDTNI010000262.1, from coordinate 563 downwards.
CTCGGGCATTGCGGCGGGCACGACGACGTGCCAGATCACCTGGCCCTTCGTCGCGCCCATCGAGTAGGCGGCGTGGATCTGTTCCTGCGACACGGAGCGCACACCGGCACGGGCCGTCATCGCCAACGGTGCGAAGCACGCCAGGTAGATCAGGAGCACCTTGGAGAATTCGTCGATCCCGAACCAGATGACGATCAGCGGCAGGTACGCCAGCGGCGGCAGCGGCCGGTAGAACTCGATCGGCGGATCGAACACACCGCGAAGCACCCGCGACACGCCCATCGCGATGCCGACCGGAATGGCCGTGAGGCACGCGGCCACGAACGCCGTGAACACGCGGAACATCGACCAACCGAAATGCTCGGCGAGCGGCGCGTCGGTCAGCTGGCCGGTGGCCGACTCGTAGAGCCGCTGCAGGACGATCTCAGGCGTGGGCAGAAACAGCGGAGGGAGCCACCGCAGATGGCTGGCGAGCCACCACAGTGCGATCAGCAAGACGACAGTGATCGCGCTGATCAGCGTGGTCGGGCCCTCGCCGGGCGTCGTGAACCGCGATGTCCGTG
>JBDTNI010000261.1:0-4157 GCA_039933815.1 Betaproteobacteria bacterium | reverse complement strand
GCTCACTGCGGAAACGGTCGCGGCCCTCGGCACCGACGCGCGCCCGCCGCTCACGGCCTATACCGTGGCCGAGAAGGATGTCGCGGGGCCTTTCGGCACGATACCTTCCGACATGATGGAACGCGCCAAGCTGGAGCATCTCCCTTACGAGACGCCCGTCGAGGCCTTGAGCGAACGCTTTCACCTGAGTCCGCGCGCGCTTCGCGCGCTGAACCCGGGGCGTCGATTCGTGGCCGGAGACGTGCTCAACGTACCCGATGTCGACGCGCCGAAGGTCCAGGACAAGGGCTTGCGGGTCGCAATCGAAAAGAAGAAGCGGCTGCTTCGCGTCGTGACACGCGACGACAAGACTGTCGCGGCGTTTCCGATCAGCCTGGGCGGCGAGCGGGACATCATCGAGGTCGGGCAATACAAGATCGCCAACGAGGTCAAGAATCCCGACTTCGCGTATGACCCCGAGCTGATCCACGGTGCCAAGCCGCACTACACCAAGGCCAAAATCGCGCCGGGCCCCAACAACCCCGTGGGCGTGGTCTGGCTCGGATTGAGCAAGCCACATTACGGAATCCACGGCACGCCGGAACCGTCCCGCGTCGGTCACGAGGAAACCAACGGGTGCGTGCACTTGACCAACTGGGATGCGCAGAGACTCGCCGCGCTGGTTTCGCCGGGCACCGTCGTCGACGTTCGCGAGTGAGCGAACGCGTGGCGTCGTAGCGGCCGGTGGCGCGCTGCGCGCCGGCGTGTTCGCCTGCCTCGCTGTCCTTACCGCCGCGGCCAGTGCCGCTCCCGGGCTCGCGGAGCTGCTGGCGTCGCGCCATTTGATCGTGCCGGTGCAAGGGGTCGTCCGTTCGGCGCTGCGTGACACGTTCAACGACGTGCGCGGCGAACGTCTGCACGAGGCGCTGGACATCGCGGCCGCGCGCGGCACGCCCGTTCTCGCAGCCGATGACGGCCGTGTCGCCAAGCTCTACACGAGCCGCGCCGGCGGCCTCACCCTCTATCAGTTCGATCCGACATCGAAGGTGGCGTATTACTACGCCCATCTCGACCACTATGCGCCCGGGGTGCGCGAGGGTGTGGCGCTCCGACGCGGCGACGTGGTCGGTTACGTCGGAACGACGGGCAATGTGCCGCCGAACGCGCCGCACCTGCACTTCGCGATCTTCGCGCTCGCCGACAGCCGGCAATGGTGGCGGGGCACGGCAATCAATCCGTTCCCCTACCTAGGGGACCCCTGACGCCTGCGGTTTGTCGGGATTACTGCTTCACGAGCAACGCAGACAACCGGGCCATGTCGATACCTGCGCCGATGCCCGCGTCACGCCGGCACTTCGCTTACGCAATGCGTCGGGTCCGGCAAAACGCCCTCGGCGATGTCGAAGAATCGACAGCATCAATCAGGCGCGTCCACCCCCCGATCTCGCGATCCACGCGGCGCTGAATGCGGCGCAGCACCTTGCATCAACGTCGCCCGGCGATATGCTGCCGACAAGGTGACGGCGCCGCTGTGCTCAATGCCCTCGCAGCAGTGCGCGGAAGAGCGCGGGCTCGTCCCACGGAATGTCCGACGGATGCTCGCCGAGATGCGGACTTTGCGGATCGCGAAGCCATTCCTGCGGAAAATGAACCGTGATCCCTTCTTCGCCGGCTTCGAGCGCACACCGCGATGTGGAGGGCTCTCCCGTTATCGCGCCGTACAGCGCGGCACACAGGTCGACGTCGCGGGCCGCGCCGCGATGCGTCGCCGGACTGACGCGACGGTTGATCTCGAGAAGATGGTGAACGCCGGTTTCATCCTCGACGATGAACTCCGCGAAAAAGAGGCCGCTGATGCCCTGCGACCGCGCGAGTGACGCCGCCGTTTTGCGTAGTTCGTCGCCGGCAAAGTAACGCGTCATCGTCGGCGGCCCACACGGCGCCGGATGGGCAATCAGCTTTTCCAGCGCGAATCCCGCCAGGAGCTGGCCCTGCCACGCCGCGGCGTGAAAGTACTGCACCGACCCGCTGACATACGCCTGAAGCAGATAGCGCGGCGGTCCACCGTCACCGATATCCGCCGCTTCCGCAGCCGCGAACGCCGCGAACGCCCGAACGAGCGCTTCGCGTTCGGTGCAGATCGCGACGCCCTGCCCTGCGAAGCCGTGCGCGCGTTTCAGAACGACCGGATAGCCGTGGCGCGCAACGAAGGACTCCGCGTCGGCGACGCCGGCAACGACGCGGTGCGTCGGCACGCGCAGTCCCATGGAACCCGCGAACGCCGGCAAGAGCGTCTTGTCGACGCTCGTGCGGTAATGCGTCGGATCACCGATCGAGCAACGAACGAGTGCCGCCATCTCGAACTGGACACCCGCGTTCAGTTGCGCGATCCGCCCGGTGACAGCGGACCCCAGGAGCCGGAACGCCATGTCGTCGCACGGAATGACCAAACGAGGACGGATCCTTTCGGTCGTCGCCGACAGGGCTTCCAGCCAGGCGCTCGGGGTCGTATGGTCGGCGACATGGAAGACACCGGCGAGGCAGCGGCTCGCCTCGGCCAGGGAATTGCGCGGCGTGAGAAGCGACACGGCGAAGCCGGCGTCCGCGAGCGCCTTGGGCATCCGCGCGGTCCCCAGCCAGCGGGTCGTCGTCGAAGCGAGCAGTACGGGAATTGTCACGGCCCCCTCCTGCGGATCGCGGATTGTAGCCGCGCCAACGCGGTGGAAACGAACGCAGCGGAGAATTGTTGCGTACGCGAACAAAATTTCTTCGGACCCTTGCTCCACGCGTTCGGCGACGGCGTAAGCTTGGCGCTTGCGCCCCACGGGCGTGCGGCGTCCCGAGACCCCAATCATGGTTCCCAGGCACCCCGAGGTCGCCCGCCTCGCCGTTGCGGCGCTGCTGGCAATTGCATCCATGTGGGCCGGGGCACAGGCGCCGTATCCCACCAGGGCGGTGAGGATCATCGTCCCGTACGCGCCAGGGGCGCTCACCGATGTGCTCGCACGCACGATCGGCCAACGGCTCTCGGTTGCCATGGGCCAGCCGTTCGTCGTCGAAAACAGACCCGGTGCGGGCACGCTGACCGGCGCGGAAGTCGTCGCCCGATCAGCCCCCGACGGCTACACGCTCCTGATGGCCACGTCGACGACGCTCGGCATCAGTCCCGCCCTGTACGCGACCTCCCCGATCGACCCGCTGAAGGACTTTGCCCCCGTTTCCCAAGTGGGAACCGTGAACTTCTTCCTGATTGCCAACCCGTCCTTTCCCGCCCGCAACGTAAAGGAGATGATCGAGACGCTCCGGCGCTCCCCCGGGAAGTACAACTATGCGTCGGTAGGCAGCGGCAGCCCTCACCATCTGTTCATGGAGATTCTGAAGCACGAATACGACCTCGACGTGCAGCACGTCGCCTACAAGGGCACGCCGGCTGCGCTGGCCGATCTCATCGCGGGGCGGATCGACTTCATGTTCGCGGACGCGACCGTCGCAGTCCCGAACATCGTCGCCGGCAAGGTCGTGGCGCTCGGGACGTCCGCCGCCAAGCCGACCGCGCTGATGAAGAACGTCCCACCGATCGCCGCTACCGTCAGCGACTTCGACTGGCAGGCGTGGCAGGGTATCGTCGCACCGGCGGGAACGCCGCAGGACATCGTCGAGCGCCTGTGGCGGGAACTGCGCACGATCGAAGATTCCCCGCAGTTCCGCGACGATCTCGTGAAGTTCGGCATGGAGCCGCTGCCGTCGAGGACGCCGGCGGAGTTTGCGGCGGCGGTCGCGTCAGAACTGCCGCGCTGGGCGACGATAGTCAAGACGTCGGGCGCCCGGGTAGATTGACGACGGCTGTTTCTTCAACTCCAGCGCTGTCTCAAATTCGGAAATCCCGGCTTGCTGACGTCGAGAATCACTCTAGTTACGGCTTGAACTCGTGGTTCATCGCATCGTGACCGCCGTCACTGACGTAGACCTCGGCGCCGTTGTCACGAAATAGAGCAACCGGCGCACCGGCACCGTCCTGGTGGTCGTCCACAAGGCGTATCAGGAGACCATGGGTTCGGCCGCAGCGGGCATCCCTGTGGGGAGCGAATGGCGGGGCATGTCGATCGTGAAGACACACCCCGAACCGGGTACATCGCGGACGCTGAGAATCCCCGCATTGGCCTCCACGCTCAGCCGGG
>JBDTNI010000260.1:0-4167 GCA_039933815.1 Betaproteobacteria bacterium | reverse complement strand
CGAACTTCTGGAAGTACCACGCGAGCATCAGCGGCAGCGCGATCTTCATGAGCTCCGACGGCTGGAAGCGCGCGATGCCGAGGTTGAGCCACCGCCGCGAACCGTTGACGACGATGCCGAACGTCGCGACTGCCACGAGCAGGGCGACGGCGAGCGCGTACAGCGGCAGCGCCGCCCGCGCGAGCGTCTGCGGCGGGACGTTGGCGAACAGCCACATCAGCGTCACCGCGAACGCAAGGCTGAGTGCCTGGCTGGTGACGCGCGACATGCTCTGGTCCGCCGCGGAGAACAGCGTGACGAGGCCCACGCCGACGATGGCGAGGGCGCACGCGAACAGCATCGAATCGATGCGTCGCGTCAGAAGCTCAAAGGCGCGCTGAATCAGGCCCATTGCGGATCAGCGCGCGGCGGCGAGCCTTGCTCGCATGGCGAGGTCAGTCACTTTCGTCCTCGCCGCCCGGGATGGCGACCGGCGCCGCCGCACCCGGTTCGGCGCTGCCGAGCAGGTATCGATCGATGACTTTCCGCGCGATCGGCGCCGCGGCCTGCGCGCCGAAGCCGCCGTTTTCCACCAGCACCGCGAGCGCGATCGTCGGATGATCCGCCGGCGCGTACGCGATGAACCACGCGTGGTCGCGCAGCCGCTCGTCGACGCGGTGTTCGGAGTACTTCTCGCCCTTCAGCGAGAACACCTGCGCCGTGCCCGTCTTGCCGCCACTTACGTATTGGGCGCCCTTGAACGCGGCGGCGCTCGTGCCCTCCCTGTTCACGCCGACGAGTGCGTTCTTGATCATCTGCAGGTGCTCCGGCTTCACGGCGAGCCGCGACGCCGGATCGCGCGCGATGTCGCGCACCTCGCCGGTCTTGACGTTCAGCACGGTTTTCACGAGGTGCGGCGTGAATCCGACGCCGTCGCCGGCGATCATCGCGATCGCATGCGCGAGCTGAATCGGCGTGAACGCGTTGTAGCCCTGGCCGATACCCGCCGAGATCGAGTCGCCGAGATACCACTTCCGATGCTCTTCGCGGAAGTTCTTGCCGGCATAGCGCTGCCGCTTCCACTCGCGCGACGGCAGCGTGCCGGTCAGTTCGCCCTCGATGTCGACGCCGGTTTTCTGGCCGAAGCCGAGCGTGCCCAGGAATCGCGCCGTATCGTCGATGTCGGTATCGTTCGCGAGCATGTAGTAGTAGGTATCGCACGACGCGACGATCGACTTGTACATGTCGACGATCCCATGCCCGCCGGGCTTGTCGTCGCGAAACCGATGCGCCTGCCCCGGGATCTGGAAAAAGCCAGGGTCGTGGATGGTCTGGCCGGGCGTTCGCCGTCCCGACGTCAGCGCCGCGAGGGCGAGAAACGGCTTGATCGTCGAGCCCGGCGGATACGCACCGCGCAAGGGCCGGTTCAACAGCGGCTTGTCCGGCGATTCGTTCAGTTCCTGCCAGTTCGCGGCGTCGATGCCGTCGACGAACAGGTTGGGATCGAAGCCGGGCTTCGACACAAACGCCAGGATGTCACCGGAGCCCGGGTCGATCGCCACCAGCGCGCCGCGCCGGTCGCCGAACGCCGCCTCCGCCGTCTTCTGCAGTTCGATGTCGAGCGACAGCGTCAGGTTGTTGCCGGCGATCGGCGGCTGGCGCTTCAGCGTCCGCACCGCGCGGCCGCCCGAATCGACTTCGACGTCCTCGACACCCGTCGTACCGTGCAGCTCCCGCTCGTACGAGAGCTCGATCCCCACTTTGCCGATCGTGTCCGAGCCCTTGTAGTTCGCCGTCTCCTCCCAATCGGCGATCCGCTCGTTGTCCTTGTCGTTGATGCGGCTGATGTAGCCGACGACGTGCGAGGCGACCTCGCCGTACGGGTACTGGCGGAAGAGCCGCGCCTTGATGTCGACACCGGGGAACCGGTAACGATTGACGGCAAAGCGCGCGACCTCGTCATCCGTGAGGCGCGTGCGGATCGGCAGGCTCTCGAAATTCCTGGACTCCTCGAGCAGCTTGCGAAAGCGCTTGCGGTCGCGCGGCTGCACGTCGACGACCTCGGACAGCTGGTCGATCGTCGCGTCGAGATCGCGGATCTTCGACGGCGTGAGTTCGAGCGTGTACGCGGAATAGCTCTGCGCGAGCACGACGCCGTTGCGATCGGTGATGACACCGCGGTTCGGGACGATCGGGACGATCGCAATGCGGTTCGTATCGGCGAGCGTCTCGAAATGCGCGTGCTGGACGACCTGCAGGTAGAAGAACCGGCCGAAGAGCCCGCAGAACGCCACGAACGCCGCGAACGCGACGAACGAGAGCCGGCGCCGGAACAGGAACACCTCGCGCTCCGCATTGCGCAGCTCCGACATGCCGAGCGCGCTGCCACGGGAGCCGAACTTGCCGCGACGCGACGTGAAGAGCAGGCGACCGGCCACCGCTTCAGTTCCGACTTCGGGAACGTGACGGACGCTGCGGCGTCTGCAGCAATACCGACACGAGCGGCCACAGCAGCGCGCCGATCAGCGGCGGCTCGAGGTAGGTCCAGTGCGGCAGCGTCGAGCCGCCGACGAAGCGCACGAGCAGCACGAGCAGCGCGCACAGCACGAGCAGCACCGCCACCTGCACCGCCTGCTGCCACAGCGGGAATCGCAGCACGCGCCTGCGGAAGTATTCGGCGCCGTAGGCCAGCACCGCGTAGGCCAGCGCGTGCTGCCCGAACACCGTCGCGTCGCCGACGTCCATCAGCAGGCCGAACACCCACGCCGTGCCGACGCCGACGAACCGCGGCTGCTGGATGCACCAGTAGAGCAGGACCAGCGCGAGGAAATCGGGACGCAGCGCGAGCGCGGTGCCGCTGACGGGTACGAGGTTCGCGACCAGCGCGAGCAGCAGCGACAGCAGGATGAACCACGGCTTGGCCGGACGCAGGATCTCGTCGTGCGAGGCCGGACCGAACGACCCGACGCTGGGGAGCACTCTCATTCGGGCGCTCCGACGACGAACTCGCTCGACGTCATCGCCTTCCCCTGCCGCGGCCGCCCTTTTTCGCGGCCTCGGCCGCGCCGGGCTCCTCCGGCCGCGGCGGCATCGCCGCCGAAGGCCAGAGCACGAGCAGATATTCGCTCTGGTCGATGCCGGCGAGCGGCTTGCAGACGATTCGCGCAAACATCTGGCCCGAATCACGGACGACATCGACGATCTCGGCCACGGCCAGCCCCGGCGGATACGTGCCGTCGAGCCCCGACGTCAGGAGCCGGTCGCCGATTCGAAGATCGGCGGAAGGCGACGTGAACCGCAGCTCCGGCGCCCGACCGGTGCCGTTGCCGAACAGCACGCTGCGCACCGCGCTGCGCTCGACCTGGACCGGAACCGCCTGGTCTCGGTCGGTGATCAGCGTCACCTCGGCCATGAACGGAAACACGCGCGTCACTTGCCCGACGACTCCGTTTTCGTCGACGACCCCGGCGCCCGCCACGATGCCCGCGTTGCTCCCCTTGTCGACGAACAGCTTCTGCGCGAAAGGATCGCGGCTGCTGTAGAGGACCTGGACTGCGGTCGACGTGGCCGCGTAGTACTGCGTACGCATGTCGAGCAGCGCCCTCAGGCGCGCATTCTCGTCCTGCGCGCGGGCGAAGCCCTGCGTCGCCGGTCCGCGCGCGACGAGTTCCTGCTTCAGCATCGAGTTCTCATCGGCCAGTTCGCGTTTCGAACCGAAGTAGCCGGTGACATATGCAAAAGCCACGCCCGGCATCTGCAGGCCGCGCTGCACCGGATACAGAACGGCAACGACGACCTGCCGCACGTTCTCCAGATAGCGGTAACGGGTGTCCGCGAACAGCAGCGCCAGCGACAGCACGCCGAAAAACGCCAGCCGCGCGAGCGGGCTGGGCCCGCGGTTGAAGAACGCGGGGGTGTAGACCGGAATGGGACGCATCGTGGCGGTTCGGCGTACGTGTCCGGCGTTGGGCGCGCACCCGGACGCTCGAAACTCGACGCCCGATGCCCTCGACGCTAATCGGACGTGAAGATCGTATGCAACTTGTCCATGTTCTCGAGCGCCTTGCCGCAGCCCCGCACGACACAGGTCAGCGGATCGTCCGCCACGACGACCGGCAGGCCCGTTTCCTCCATCAGCAGCCGGTCGATGTCGCGCAGCAGCGCGCCGCCGCCGGTCAGCACCATGCC
>JBDTNI010000259.1:0-4185 GCA_039933815.1 Betaproteobacteria bacterium | reverse complement strand
CGCTCGACGTAGCGCTGCCGCACCGGTTCTCCGTCGCGGTCGACGTCATTCGCCCGCGACGGCGTGCGGTGGGATGATCCGACATTCCTTCATCCGTCCGCCGTCGAACCGAGCAGGAGATCGAACGTTTCGGCGCGACGCGCCGTTGAATTGGCGATAATCGCGTATGACGACGCGAACGGGCGCACACCGATGAAATTCGACGAGTTCCATCCGGGCCAGCGCCTCGCATTCGGTCCCGCCATCGTGTCAGAGGCCGACATGCTGGCGTTCGCGCGAACGTACGATCCGCAATGGTTCCACGTCGATCCCGCGCGGGCGCAGGGCGGACGATGGAACGGGCTCATCGCCAGCGGGTGGCAGACGTGCGCCGTTGCGATGCGGCTCGTCGTCGTCGGCGCGCTGCAAGGCTCCGAATCGTTCGGATCGCCCGGTCTCGAATACCTGAAGTGGCTGGCGCCCGTGCGACCTGGCGATGCGCTGACCGTTCACGCCGAGGTGCTCGACACCAGGCGCTCGACGCGGCAGTCATCGCTCGGAATCCTGCGCTGGCGCTGGATCGTGGAGAATCAGCGGGACGTTCCGGTGCTGGATCTCATTGCGACGAGTTTCTTCGATCTCGTGCCGGCGCCGGGCGGGGGAGCGTTGCAATGACGACGACCGTTTCGAACGCCGGCCCCTCGACGGACGTCCGATTTCCGGATCGCCGCCTTACGCGCGCGCCAAGCTCGGCATCGCGTACGTGCCGCAGGGTCGCGAGATCTTTCCGCGACTCACGGTGGCCGAGAATCTCGAGATGGGGCTTGCGACGCAGAAGCGACGCACCGACGTGCCCGGTTTCGTGTTCGAGATGTTCCCCGTGCTGAAGGCGATGCTCGGACGTCGCGGCGGCGATCTGTCCGGCGGCCAGCAGCAGCAGCTTGCGATCGCCCGCGCGCTCGCGATGCGGCCGAAGGTTCTCATCCTCGACGAGCCCACGGAAGGCATCCAGCCATCGATCATCAAGGAGATCGGACGGGCGATCGAGGCGCTGACGGCGGGCGGCGAGATGGCAGTCCTGCTCGTGGAACAGTACTACGACTTCGCGAAGGCGCTCGCCGATCGCTATGTCGTGATGTCGCGGGGTGAGGTCGTCGCCAGCGGCGATGCCGCGCGAATGGACGCCGACGGCGTTCGCCGACTGCTGACCGTCTGAAACCGACGGCGTCTAGCCGCGCGCCACGAAGCACGACGGATGGTGCGCACGAAGGGCCGCGTGCGCGGCGTCGCGCTCGCCGCTTGCGCGAAAGAGCCCGAATACCGTCGGACCCGAGCCGCTCATCAGCGTACCGTTCGCGCCGAATGCGCGCATCGCCTGCTTCAGATCCTTGAGGATCGGGTGCGCGCGCTCGACGACGAGTTCGAAGTCGTTGTACAGCGCGGCGGCGATGGCGTTTGCGTCACCGGCCCGGATGCCTGCCTGCATCCGGCGCGACCAGTCCGTCCGCGTCTTGCGCTCCATGAACCACAGCTCGTCCCTTAGCGCCGCGTAGGCGTCGCGCGTCGACACGGCGACGCCTGGATTGGCGATCAGCCAGTGGAAGGAGGGCAGTGGCCCCAATGCGCGAACGCGCTCGCCCATGCCGGAGATGGCGCACGTCGCGCCACCGCCGAGGAACAGCGGAACGTCCTTGCCGATCGCCGACGCAATCGAAGCGAGTGTTCGTCGTCCGACGCGCGCGGGAAAATGCGCGTCGAGCGCCATCAGCACGGCGGCCGCATCCGAGCTGCCCCCACCGAGGCCCGCGGCAATGGGAATGGCTTTGTGGATGACGATCTCGACGGCGGCCGATCTGTTGGCCGCCTGCAGGAAAAGCGTCGCCGCGACGTGACAGAGGTTGCGCGCGCCAGTGGGGACGCCGGCCGCATCGCAACGGACGTCGATGTCTCCGGGTCCGTCACGGACGGCGACGCGCACGGTGTCGGCGAGCCGCGGCAGCCGGGCGACAACCGACCGGATCGCGTGATAGCCGTCGGGCAGCCGGTCGACGACCTCGAGCGTCAGATTGACCTTCGCAGGCGCCTTGAGCGTCAGCGCCGTTGGCGCACGTCGGCTTCTGCGGTCCATCTTCAGGCCTCGTCCAATCCGCGTGTCGGCCTCTGTCGATCGCGCGCCGACGCGCCCTGCGGGCCTTGGCTCGGCGCTGCCTCGCCCGTCGCGCTCGCGACCCGGCCTCCTTGGACCCCGTGTGCGACGCGCTTCATCCGCGTGTCGGCCTCTGTCGATCGCGCGCCGACGCGCCCTGCGGGCCTTGGCTCGGCGCTGCCTCGCCCGTCGCGCTCGCGACAAGGCTGACGATCGCGAACGCCTGGATACCTTCGCCGCGGCCGAACGACGTCAGGTCCTCGCGGGTGGACGCGTTGACGCCGACGTTCGCGGGCGCGACCTTCAGCAGCCCGGCGACGCTGGCGCGCATCGCATCGCGAAGCGGTCCGATCTTCGGGCGTCGTCCCTCGAGGGTCAGTCCGACGTTGTTGACCGAGTAGCCTGCGCGCTCGACGTTGGCCAGCGCGCGCTTCACGTACTCGCGGCTGTCGTTGATGCCGCGGCGGCTCATCTCGTCCGCGTAAGCCGAAAAATTGTCCTCGCCGATGGCCTGCTCGAGCGCGCGGCACAGTGCGTGCAGCACGACGTCGGCGTCGGAATTGCCGTCGAGTCCCGGCGATCCGGGGACGTCGATCCCGCCGAGCACGAGCGTGCGCGCCGGGTCTGTCGAGAACCGGTGCGAATCCTGGCCCAACCCCACTCTGAACATGCCGTCGATCCCCCGGACTTCGGCCCACGCCAGCCGACGCGGCGCTGTGGTTGCACGTCCCGCGGATGCCTTCGCGGGGAATGAAATAATGCCCCCAGCGGCTCACAAGAGTATCGCGCGCCCTGCTTTCCGGCAGAAACCCTCGATGACCGACGCCACGAAATACGAAGTGCTGCAATCCATCGACGAGCCCGCCGCGTTGCGCCGGCTGTCGCGGCGCGCGCTGCCGAAGCTCGCGGCCGAACTGCGGGCGTTCGTCCTCGAATCGGTGGCGCAGACCGGCGGGCACCTGTCGTCCAACCTCGGCACCGTCGAGCTGACGATCGCGCTGCATTACGTGTTCGACACGCCCCGCGATCGTCTGGTGTGGGACGTCGGGCATCAGACGTACGCGCACAAGATCCTGACCGGCCGCCGCGACGCGATGTCGCGGCTGCGGATGGCCGGCGGCCCGTCCGGTTTTCCCCGCCGCGCGGAGAGCGAGTACGACACGTTCGGCACCGCGCATTCGTCCACGTCGATCTCCGCGGCGCTCGGCATGGCCGTCGCGGCCGGTCGCAAGGGTGAGAGCCGGCGCACGGTGGCGATCATCGGCGACGGCGCGATGAGCGCCGGAATGGCGTTCGAGGCGCTGAACAACGCGGCCGCCGCCAACGCCAACCTGCTTGTCATCCTGAACGACAACGACATGTCGATCTCCGAGCCGGTGGGTGCGCTCAACAATTATCTGGCGCGGCTGCTGTCGAGTCGCGTGTACGACACCGTGCGCCGCGGCGGCAAGGAGATGCTGTCGCTGCTGCCGCCCGTCCGCCAGTTCGCGAAGCGCTTCGAGTCGCACACGAAGGGCATGGTGCTGCCCGGCACGTTGTTCGAGGAACTCGGTTTCAACTACATCGGCCCGATCGATGGCCACGATCTCGACACGCTGATCGCGACGCTGGAAAACGTCAAAGTGCTCGAGGGTCCGCAGTTCCTGCATGTCGTCACGCGCAAGGGCCACGGCTATGCGCGCGCCGAGGCCGACCCGATTCTCTACCACGGCGTCACGCGCTTCGATCCCGCGGCGGGGTTCGTCGCGAAGTCCGCGGGCAAGCCGACCTACACGCAGATCTTCGGCGACTGGGCGTGCGACATGGCAGCGCGCGATTCGCGGATGATGTGCATCACCCCCGCGATGCGCGAGGGATCGGGGCTCGTGCGTTTTTCGCGCGAGCACCCGGACCGGTATTTCGACGTCGGCATCGCCGAACAGCACGCCGTCACGTTCGCGGCGGGGCTGGCCTGCGAGGGCATGCATCCCGTCGTCGCGATCTATTCGACCTTCCTGCAGCGCGGGTACGACCAGCTCGTCCACGATGTGGCACTGCAAAATCTTCCCGTGCTCTTTGCC
>JBDTNI010000258.1:0-4195 GCA_039933815.1 Betaproteobacteria bacterium | reverse complement strand
CAACCACAAGCTGACGAGCTACACGGCGACGTACCGCTTCATGCGCACGTTCGTCGAGAACCCCGATGCCGGCGCGCTGGCGGAGTTTCGCAAGCGCGCCGAAAATGCGTGGTGCGTGCTCGACGCCTATCTCGCGGACCGGCGTTACGTCGTCGGCGAACGGCTTACGGTCGCGGACCTGTCGTTGTGCGGCTACCTCTTCTGGCCGGAGGAGATCGGCGTCGACTGGACCGCATTTCCGCGCCTGAACGACTGGCTCGCGCGCATTCGCGAAACGCCGCGCTGGGTGCCGCCGTACGAGCTGATGCCCGGCCACCCGCTCGGCGCCCGCCGGTGATGCGCGGCGAGACGCGAACGACGCGGCGCGTATGCGTGGGCGCGGCTTCGTTCGCGATGACCGGCATGCACGCCGTCGCGTCGTTCACGGCGCGCCCGGCACGGCTCGCCACGTACGCACACGACTGACCGAACACCGCCCGCCGACCGGACCGCCGCGATGCCGACGCTCGAATCCAGGATCAATCCCCGCGATGACGCGTTCGCGCGCAACCGGGAGGCGATGGCCGCGCTGGTCAAGGATCTCCGCGAACGGATTGCGCAGATCGAGCAGGGTGGCGGCGACGCGGCGCGCACGCGCCACGTCGGCCGCGGCAAGCTGCTGCCGCGCGAGCGCGTGCGCACGCTGCTCGATCCCGGCAGTCCGTTCCTCGAGCTGTCGCAGTTCGCCGCGTACGGCATGTACGACGACAACATCGCCGGCGCCGGGATCGTCACGGGCATCGGCCGTGTGGCGGGCCGCGAGTGCATCATCGTGTGCAACGACGCGACGGTGAAAGGCGGAACGTATTTCCCGATGACGGTGAAAAAGCACGTGCGCGCGCAGGAGATCGCGCGTCAGAACGGCCTCCCTTGCATCTATCTCGTCGATTCCGGCGGCGCGAACCTGCCGAACCACACCGACGTCTTTCCTGACAAGGAGCATTTCGGCCGGATCTTCTACAACCAGGCAACGCTGTCAGCCGCGGGAATTGCGCAGATCGCGGTGGTCATGGGCTCGTGCACGGCCGGCGGCGCTTACGTTCCGGCGATGTGTGACGAGTCGATCATCGTGCGCGAGCAGGGGACGATATTCCTTGCCGGCCCGCCGCTCGTGAAGGCGGCGACGGGCGAGATCGTCACGGCGGAGGAGCTCGGGGGCGCCGACGTGCACACGCGCGTATCCGGCGTCGCGGACCATTTCGCGCAGAACGATCATCACGCGCTCGCCATCGCGCGGCGGATCGTCGGCAATCTCAATACGCGCAAGCCCGCGGCGCTCGACGTCGCCGAGCCGGTCGCGCCGCTCTATCCGGCGGAGGAAATCTACGGCGTGATCAACGCCGACATCCGCAAGCCTTATGACGTTCGCGAGGTGATCGCGCGCATCGTCGACGCGTCGGCGCTCGACGAATTCAAGTCCCGGTACGCCACCACCATCGTCACTGGATTTGCGCGGATCTGGGGCTACCCGGTGGGCATCGTCGCGAACAACGGCGTGCTGTATTCGGAATCGGCGCTCAAGGCCACGCATTTCATCGAACTTTGCGCGCAGCGCGGCATTCCCCTCGTGTTCCTGCAGAACATCACCGGGTTCATGGTTGGCAAGAAGTACGAATCGGGCGGCATTGCGCGCGACGGCGCGAAGATGGTCACCGCCGTCTCGTGCGCGCAGGTACCGAAGTTCACCGTGATCATCGGCGGCAGCTACGGCGCGGGCAATTACGGCATGTGCGGCCGCGCGTTCAATCCGAGGTTTCTCTGGATGTGGCCGAATGCGCGGATTTCGGTGATGGGCGGCGAACAGGCGGCTACCGTGCTCGCGACCGTGCGCCGCGACGGGACCGAGGCTCGCGGCGGCACGTGGAGCGACGACGACGAAGCGGCGTTCAAGGCGCGTATCCGCGCGCAGTACGAAACGGAGGGGCATCCGTATTTCGCGAGCGCGCGGCTGTGGGACGACGGCGTCATCGATCCGGTCGACACCCGGCGCACGCTCGCGCTGGCGATCTCGGCATCGCTCAATCAACCGATCGAGGCCACGCGATTCGGCGTGTTCAGGATGTGACGAACGTCTACGCCTCGCCCGAGCGTTCCATGCTGTGCGAGCAGGTCGCACGCTTCGTGGAACGCGAGATCGCGCCCGCAGGGGACCGGTGGGAACGCGACGGAAGCGTTCCCCGCGACGTGCTGCGGCGGATGGGCGCGCTCGGCTGGCTGGGCCTGATGGTGCCGGCCCAGTACGGCGGCGCTGAAGTCGACCCCATCACGAACTTCGCGTTTGCACAGGCGCTGTCGCAGTCGACGTACGGCGGTTTCGTCATCACCGTGCTCGTCCATACGGACATGGCGTCTCCGCATCTGGTGAACGCCGGGACCGACGCGCAGAAGTCCCGCTGGCTGCCGGGAATCGTCAGCGGCGATGTGCTGACGGCTGTGGCGGTCACCGAGGCGGGTGCGGGGTCTGACGTTGCACGCATCCGCACGACGGCCCGCCGCGATGGCGACGCTTATGTGCTCGACGGCAGCAAGCTCTTCATCACCAATGGCGTGAACGCCGATCTGTATTTCGTCGCCGCGCGCACGGCGCCGTTCGATGCGGGCTCGCGCGGGGTTTCGGTCTTCATCGTGGAGAAGGGCACGCCGGGCTTCGGCGTCGGCCAGGTGCTGGACAAGTCCGGATGGCGATCGTCCGATACCGCCGAGCTCGTCTTCGACGGCTGCCGTGTGCCGTCCGATCGCATGCTCGGCGTCGAAAACGATGGCTTCCGCGCGCTGATGCAGAACTTCCAGCGCGAGCGTCTCGCGCTCGCGGCGATGGCGATCGGCAATGCGGAGCAGTCGCTCGCGCAGGCGCTCACTCACGTGCGGGCGCGCCAGGCATTTCGCGGGGTTCTCTGGGATCGCGAGGCGATCCGACAGAAGCTGGCGCGGCTCGACGCGGAGCTGCAGGCCGTTCGCGCATTCGCGTGGCACTGCGCGTGGCTGACGGCCGGCCGGCACGAATGCGTCCGCGAGATATCGCAGCTGAAGGCGCTCGCCGGCGAACTCGTCAATCGCGTCGCCTATGGTTGCCAGCAATGCTTCGGCGGGATGGGCTATATTCGACAGACGGCCATCGAGCGATTGTGGCGCGACGCACGCATCCTGTCGATCGGAGGCGGCGCCACCGAAGTGATGCTCGAGGAAGCCGCCAAACGCCTTTGACGAGCGATCGGCACACCATGACTCGATCCCCGGCCGTCGGCAGCCCGGAGCCTTCCCCCTCCGGGTGCGTCCTCGCCGTGGCAGGCGATGTCGCGACCGTCACGCTGAACCGGCCCGCGATCCACAACGCTTTCGACGAGACGCTGATCGCCGAGCTGACGGCGTGCTTCGTCGACCTCGACGACGACCCGCGCGTCCGCGTCGTCGTTCTCGCGGGCGCGGGCCGGAGCTTCTGCGCCGGTGCGGACCTCAACTGGATGAAGCGGATGGCGGCGTTCGGCGACGACGAGAACCTCCGCGACGCGCAGGCGCTTGCCGCGATGCTGCGCGCGCTGCATTCGCTGTCGAAGCCGACGATCGCCCGCGTGCACGGTCCCGCCTATGGTGGCGGCGTCGGCCTGATCGCGGCCTGCGACATCGCGCTCGCCGTTCCCGAAGCGACGTTCGCGCTGACGGAGGCGAAGCTCGGGCTCATCCCCGCGACCATCGGCCCGTACGTGATCGAGGCCGTCGGCGCACGACAGGCGCGGCGGTACTTCCTCACCGCGGAGCGTTTCGGCGCGGACACCGCGCTGCGAATCGGCCTCGTGCACGAGATCGTGGCCTCGGCCACGCTCGACGCGCGCGTCGAGGACCTCGTGGCGATGCTGCGTGCCGCGGGCCCCAACGCGCAGCTCGAATGCAAGGCGTTGATCCGCGGTGTCGCGCATAGGCCGATCGACGCTGACGTCATCGCCGGAACGGCGGCGCACATCGCGGCCGTCCGTGCGTCGGACGAGGGCCGCGAAGGCGTGGCGGCGTTTCTCGGCAAGCGGCGGCCGGCGTGGCTTGAGCCGGCGGACGAGTCGTGACGACCGACGCATTCGCGCATTTCGACACGTGGCAGCTCGTCGCGCTGGCGGCGACGCTCGGCATCGCGAGCGGCTTGCGGCTCTATGCAGTGCTGTTCTTT
>JBDTNI010000257.1:0-4198 GCA_039933815.1 Betaproteobacteria bacterium | reverse complement strand
AACATGGATCCGCGGCACCGCGACCGGATCGCGTTCTTCCGCGTATGCTCGGGGCGCTACCAGCCTGCGATGAAGGTGCGTCACCTTCGCGTCGGTCGCGACATGAAGCTCGCCAATGCGCTGACGTTCATGGCGAACGAGCGCGTCGCCAGCGATGACGCCGTTGCCGGCGACATCATCGGCATCCACAATCACGGCCAGCTCCAGATCGGCGACACGCTTTCCGAGGGCGAGCCCCTGGCGTTTCGCGGCATCCCGTATTTCGCACCGGAGCTGTTTCGCGTGGCCCGGCCGCGCGATCCGTTCAAGGCGAAACCGCTGCAGAAGGGCCTGCACGAGCTCGGCGAGGAAGGCGCGATCCAGGTCTTCTCGTCCTCGCACACGAACACGGTTCTGCTCGGCGCCGTGGGTCCACTGCAGTTCGAGATCGTCGCGCAACGCCTTGCGAGCGAGTACAACGTCGACGCGATCTACGAGACGGCCGGGATATCGACCGCGCGCTGGCTCACGTTTCCCGACGCTGCGACGCGGCGCAATTTCGAACGCGAGCAGGCAGCGTCGCTCGCAACGGACGTCGACGGCAACCCGGTGTTCCTGGCGACGAACCGCTACAACCTGCAGGTAACCGTGGAACGCTGGCCGAAGATCGGCTTCCACGCCACGCGAGAGCACGGCGAAAGACTGGCGCAAGGCTGACCCGTACACGGGCGTCCGCGGACGCTTACGCTTGTCCCGACGAAACGATCCGCGCAAACTCGGGTCGAATCACACGGATCGTCCCGAGGAGAACGCATGGAACACGCCGAACCGGTGAACACGGAACACGACTTCGAGCGTCCGCTCGACCCGCGTCGCCATCGCGCCGGAGGACGCAAGGCACTCTGGACCGTCGTGCTGCTCGCGGCCCTCGCGCTCGCGGCCTTTTTCATCTGGCGCAGCTTCGAACGTTCCGAACCCGTCGCCGTTGCGCCGGCGGCGTCGGCACCATCGGCCGCACGCGACGCCGCGCCGCCAGCGCCGACGGCACCCCGGTTCCCCATCGAGGCCGCAACGCCGGCGGCAGTGATCGAGGACAAGTCACCGCTGCCGTCGATCGCCGACAGCGACGCACCGCTGCAGGACCTGCTGGCGTCGCTGTTCGCGGGCGCACCGATCGACCGCATCTTCCACAGCGAAGACATTGTCCCGCGCTTCGTCGCAACGATCGACAACCTGCCTCGCAAGACCGTGGCGCAGTCGCGGATGGCGGTAAATCCCATCGGCGGCAGCGTCGAGACCGCGCAGAGCGACGGGCGCACCGTGCTTCGCACCGACAACGCATTGCGCTACGACGTCTACATGCGCACGATGGAACGGACCGACACGTCCAGGCTCGTCGGTGCTTACGTTCGTTACTACCCGCTGTTCCAGAAAGCCTACGAGGATCTCGGCTACCCGCACGGTTATTTCAACGACCGGCTGGTCGAGGTGATCGATCACCTGCTGGCGACCCCCGAGGTGCCTTCGCCGATCGCCCTGGCCCAGCCGAAAGTGCTTTACGAATTCGCCGATCCGGCGCTCGAGGCGCGCTCCGCCGGTCAGAAGATCCTGCTGCGCATGGGCCCCGTGCACGAGTCGCGCGTGAAGGCCAAGCTGCGGGACATTCGGCGCGGCATCACGGGACAGCAGCTGCCCCGTTAGTGTGGTGCCTCGCGCAGTGGGATGGCGTGTCCGCTGCGCCGCCGGCCGGGGGCCAGCGCGTGTCGATCCGCGTCGGATTTCATTTCGGTCCGACGCTCAGTGCCGGTGGCGACGTGTTCGGCGACTCGGTGAACATTGCCGCACGGCTCGTCGGCGTCGCGCACGGCGCGCAGATCATCACGTCGGTGGCAACCGCGAGTGCACTGTCGCCGTGGCTTCGCGAGCGCACGCGCGAAGTGGCAGCCCTGACCGTCAAGGGAGTCGCACGACATCGAGATCGCCGAGCTGGTGGCTGGACGAAACAGCCGACCTGACCACGCTGTCGACGCGCGTGCGCACGTCGGTCACGCGGCTGTCCGTCCGGCATGCCGGGCGGGAGGTGATGCTGGACGACTCGCGCGCGCTGCTGACGCTCGGACGCGATGCGCAGAACGATCTCGTGATTGCGGATCGGATGGCGTCGCGCACGCATGCGCACATCGAGCGGCGGCGGGACCGGTACGTGCTCGTCGACCACAGTTCGAACGGCACGTTCCTGACGATCGACGGGCAGCCGGAGATCGAGCTTCGGCGCGAGGAGGTCACGCTGCGCGGAACGGGCCGGATCGCCTTCGGCCATGCGCACGCGAAGGAGCCGGGCGAGTCAGTCGACTACGCGTGCGGCGTCTGACGCGGCCGCGATGCCGCTGAACATCGGCACGGGCGGGCCGCCCTCGGACACCGACGCGATGCGCGCCGCGACGTTCGATCTGGCGCGACTGCCCGATGATTACTACGCCGATCCGTACCCGTATTACCGAGCACTGCGCGGACACGACCCGGTGCGGCAACTCGCCGACGGCTCGTGGTTCCTCACGCGCTACGCGGACATCGTGCCGGTCTACCGCGACCCGCGCCTGTGGAGTTCGGACAAGCGCCGCGAATTCGGCCCCAAGTATGGCGACACGCCGCTGTACGAACACCACACGACCAGTCTCGTGTTCAACGACCCGCCGCTGCACACGCGCGTGCGGCACGCGATCGTCGGCGCGCTTTCGCAGCGGCACATCGCCGCGATGCAGCCCGGACTCGAGACGCTCGTCGATCGCCTGCTCGACGATATCGCGGGCGCGCCGGCCCCCGTCGACCTGATCGGCGCGTACGCGGGCGCGATCCCGGTCGAGATCATCGGCAACCTGCTCGGCGTGCCGCGCAACGCCCGCGAGCCGCTGCGCGGCTGGTCGCTCGCGATCCTCGGCGCGCTCGAGCCGGTGCTCACGCCCGAGCGCGCGCGGTCCGGCAACGCGGCCGTCGTCGAGATGGCGAACTATCTGCGCACGCTGGTGGCCGAACGCCGCGCGAACCCGCGGGACGGCGAGACGGATGTGCTGACACGGCTGCTCCAGGGCGATGCGGACGGCAGCGACGCGCTGACCGAGACCGAGCTCGTTCACCAGTGCATCTTCCTGCTGAACGCCGGCCACGAGACGACGACGAACCTGATCGGCAACGCGCTGCATGCACTGACGCAATGGCCGCAGGAACGCGCGCGATTGGCGGCGGACGCGGCGCTGATCGGATCGGCCGTCGAGGAATTCCTGCGTTTCGACAGCTCGAACCAGCTCGGCAACCGCATCTCGACCGCGCCGGCGGTTGTCGGCGGCATCGCGTTGCCGGCCGGGTCGCGCGTCACGCTGTGCATCGGCGCGGCCAATCGCGACCCTGCGCAGTTCGCCGATCCCGACCGGCTCGACCTGGCGCGGTCGCCGAACCGTCATCTGGCATTCGGCTTCGGCATCCACACGTGCGCGGGATTGAATCTCGCCAGGCTCGAAGGCCGCGTCGCGATCGGGCGGTTCCTCGCGCGTTTTCCCCGCTATGAACTGGCCAGCGCACCGGTTCGCGGCGGCCGCGCACGCTTCCGCGGGTTCCTTTCGCTTCCCGTGAGCGTGAATGCGGGCTCGCGTTGACGCCGGTTGGACTTATCATGCGCTCCGAGGGTCGGCAAATCTGCCGGTCACCCGGTGATCCCCGTGGAGACAACATGAAAGAAACCGTCAGGTTCGTCGTCGCCGTGGCCTCGCTCGCGTGCGCGGCGGCAGCATCGGGACAAGTCAGGATCGGCGTCACCGTCTCGGCGACGGGGCCGGCGGCGTCGCTCGGCATACCCGAACGCAACACGATCGCGATGTGCCCCAACGAAGTGGCGGGCAAGACCATCGAGTACATCGTCCTCGACGACGCATCGGACACGACGACGGCGGTGCAGAACACGCGCAAGCTCATCGCGGAATCGAAGGTCGATGCGATCATCGGCTCGACGACGACGCCGAACTCACTCGCGATGCTCGACGTGTTCTCGGAAGCCGAGACACCGGCGATCTCGCTGGCTTCGTCGGTGCGCATCATCGAGCCGGTCGATGCAAAGCGCGCGTGGTCGTTCAAGACGCCGCAGACCGACGTGATGATGGCGGGCGCGATCCTCGAGCACGCGGCGGCGGCGGGCGTGAAGACACTTGGCTACATCGGCTTTGCCGAC
>JBDTNI010000256.1:0-4249 GCA_039933815.1 Betaproteobacteria bacterium | reverse complement strand
GAAGCCGTCGCCGTCGCGGTCGACCCAGCCGACCTTGTCGAGCAGCGCCTTGGCCCCGCCGACGTCATGCGGCACGCGACCGTCGTACGACGGATCGTGTCCCGTCATGTTCGGCGGAACGACCTGCGTCGCCGCCATTCCCTGGCCCTGCCGCAGCACGCGTATGTCCTCCGCGACGTCGTAACCCATGACGATCGCGCGGCGAAAGGCGATGTGCGCCGGCGTGTAGCCGCCGACCACCGGGTCGTCCATGTTGAAATACGTGTACGAGATCGCGGGCTGCACGCCCCGCTCGACGCGTACGCCGGCCCTGGCGAGCTCGGGATTCGGCGCGTTATTGGCGTCGAGCACCTTCGAGACGAGGTTCGACGGCACAGTAAGCCAGTCGAGCTGCTTTTGCCGGAACGCCAGCAGCCGCGGCTGCGCCTCCTCGATGATGCTGATCTCGACGATATTGACGAGTGGCAGCTTGCGGCCGGCCAGCCCTTTGGTCAGCGCCTGGTCGGCGGCGTTGATCGGCGACGGATAGCGTTCGTCCCGGAATCCGGGATTCGCTTCGAGGACGATGCGCTGCCCCCGCCGCCAGTCCTTGAGCCGAAAAGCGCCGGTGCCGACGGGGTTGGCCATCGCCCAGCCGTTGTCGTCGCGGTACGCGTCGACGACTTCCCGCGCGACCGCCGACAGCGCCGTCGTCGTCAGGTTCGACAGCAATTCGTAGTCGGCGAAGACGAGCTTGAGCTGCAACGTGTAGCGGTCGATCGCCTGCACACCCTCGAACGGCGCGTCGTAGTCGAAGCGCCCCGTCTCCTTGGCCCTGGCCACGAGCGCATCGGCCCCGACGAACCGGCCGTCGACCATCTGCAGCGAGTTCGAGCGCATCCGCGGATCGAGGATGCGCTTGATCGCGTAGGCGTAGTCGCCTGCCGTCAGCTCGCGGCGCGCGCCCTTGAACACGGGATCGTCGGCGAAATGGATTCCCTTGCGGACGTGAATCGTCCATGTCTTGCCGTCGGCCGATATCGTCGGCATGGCCGTGGCCGTATTCGGAACCAGCTTGTAGGGACGCGCGAGGTAGTCGTAGCGATAAAGCGGATCGAAGATCGCGCGGTTGACATAGTTGGAATAGCTGTCGCCGGCCGCCTGCGGATCGAACCCCGTCTCGGCGATCGGAAACGACACGCGCAGCGTCTTGCCCGCAGCGGCCCCACCTGTGCCCGGGACCGACGCGGCGACCAGCGCCGCCAAGGCGACGGCGGCACACCGGACGAGCAGCCGGTCCATCAGAGCGCCTTCGCGACCTCGGGCTCGATCGACTCCGGCGTGTCGTTCGGCGCGAACCGCGCGATCACGTTGCCGCCCCGGTCGACGAGAAACTTGGTGAAATTCCACTTGATCGCTTCCGTACCCAGCAATCCGGGCTTCGCGTGCTTCAGGAACTTGTAGACCGGCGAAGCGCCTTCGCCGTTCACGTCGATCTTGCCGAACATCGGAAACGACACGCCGTAGTTCGCCTCGCAGAACGTCGCGATCTCCTGTTCGGTGCCGGGTTCCTGCGCGCCGAACTGGTTGCACGGGAACCCGAGCACGTCGAATCCTCGATCCTTGTACTTTCGATACAGCGCCTCGAGCCCGTTGTATTGCGGCGTAAACCCGCATTTGCTCGCCGTGTTGACGACGAGGAGCACGTTGCCCCGGAAACGGCCGAGGTCGACCAAGTGGCCGCCGAGGTCGTCGGCGCTGAAGTCGTAAAGCGTGGTCACGGGCATCTCCGTCAAGGCGCGCCCGGATCGCCGGGCGAAGGTCGCCGGGTTATGTTACGCCGGTCGAATGGTTCGGGAAGCCGGCGATGGGCGCGGCGAACAGTGCGGGTGTCCTGCTGTACCGAACCGGCTCGGCCGGGCTCGAAGTGTTGCTCGTTCATCCGGGCGGACCGTTCTGGGCGCGGCGCGACGACGGCGCGTGGTCGATCCCGAAGGGCGAGTTCGACGCGACGGAAGCACCCGAAGCCGCCGCGCGGCGCGAATTCGCGGAGGAGACGGGCTTCGCACAGCCCGGCGGGCTCGTGGCCCTACCACTTGTGGCGCAGTCCCGCGGCAAGGTCGTCCACGCGTTCGCCGCCGAACTGGACGTCGACCCGTCGGCGCTGCGGAGCAACCGGTTCGAGATCGAATGGCCGCCCCGCTCGGGACGCCGTCAGTCGTTTCCCGAGATCGACCGGGCCGGCTGGTTCACGCTCGACGCGGCGCGCGCGAAGATCGTGGCCGGACAGCGGCCCATCCTCGATGCGCTGCGGCAGATCGTCGGTGGCGATCCGATGCAGGACGGCTAGTCGAGCGAATTTGCGGGATAAGACTCTATCGCCGCCGCGACCCGGACGACGTCAATCCGCCAAGGCGATCTCCACGCGGCGGTTGCGCCGTCCTTCGCTGCGGATCTTCAGCACGCGGATGGCACCGATCTCGCCGACGTTTGCGACGTGCGTGCCGCCGCAGGGCTGCAGGTCGATGCCGGGAATGCGCAGCAGCCGGACGCGCCCCGATCCGCGCGGCGGCTGCACGCTCATCGTCTTGACGAGTTCCGGACGTGCATCGAGCTCGGCATCGGTGATCCAGACCGTCTCGGTCGGCACGCTGCGGGCAATCAGCGCATTGGTCTCGTGTTCGATGCGGGTGGCGTCGAGCAGGCTCATGTCGATGTCGAAATCGAGCCGCGCCTTGTCCGGCGCGATGTTGCCGCCGGTGACGGGCGCCACGACGACGCACGACATCACGTGCAGCGCCGTGTGCAGCCGCATCAGCGCGTGGCGCCGCGTCCAGTCGATCTCGAGCGAGACCGTCTCGCCGACGTCGAGTCTCGGCGTCGCGGCCGCGAGGACGTGCACGACGGTGTCGGGCGCGTCGCCCTTGCGCGTGTCGCCGACGGCGAGCCGTTCGCCATTCGCGCGCAAGAAGGTGCCGGTGTCCCCTGCCTGCCCGCCGCCCTGCGGATAGAAGATCGTCCGGTCGAGCTCGATGCCGCGCTCATGAACGGCCACCACGCGCGCGGACGCCGTCCGCAGATAGGCGTCGTCCCTGAACAGCAATTCGGTCGTCATGGGCTTACCATAACGAACACCGCGTCCGGCCGCAATCCGGCGCACGCGCGGCCGCCACTAACGAGGAAACCGATATGAGCATTCCGAATGCGTCGCCGGCGCTGTACAACGAGGACCTGGCACCCGCCGTCGAACGCAAGTGGGGCGTCTTCAGCATCTTCAACGTGTGGACGTCCGACGTCCACAGCCTGTGGGGCTATTACCTCGCGGCGAGCCTGTTCCTGCTGTGCGGGAGCTTCGTCAACTTCCTGATCGCGATCGGGCTCTCGTCGCTGGTGATCTTCTTCCTGATGAACCTCGTCGGCTATGCCGGGGTGAAGACCGGCGTGCCGTATCCGGTGCTGGCGCGCGCTTCGTTCGGCATCTGGGGAGCAAACGTGCCGGCGCTCGTCCGCGCGATCGTCGCGTGTTTCTGGTACGGCGCGCAGACGGCCGCCGCGTCCGGCGCGATCGTCGCGCTGCTGACGCGCACCGACACGTTCCTCGCGTTTCACAGGAACACGCACGTGTTCGGGCATTCGGGACTCGAGGTGATCTGCTTCGTCGTCATCTGGGCGCTGCAGCTCCTGATCATCCAGCGGGGCATGGAGACGGTGCGCCGGTTCCAGGACTGGGCGGGCCCCGCCGTGTGGGTGATGATGCTGATCCTGGCCGTGAGTCTGTTCGTCAAGGCCGGCGGCTTCTCGTTCGACCACGGCATCCCGCAGGATGTCCTGCTGGCCGCGACCCGGGACGCGGGCGTCGCGGGCGAGCCAGGCTCGGCGACGGCGCTGATGGCCGTCGGTGCCACGTGGATCACGTATTTCGCGGCGCTGTATCTCAATTTCTGCGACTTCTCGCGCTACGCGCCGAACAAGGAAACGGTGCGCAAAGGCAACCTGTGGGGCCTGCCGATCAACCTCGTGCTGTTCTCGCTCGTCGCGGGCATCACGACGATCGCCGCGTTCAAGGTCTACGGCGAGGTGCTGATCCATCCGGAACAGATCTCGGCGAAGTTCGACAGTTGGTTCCTGGCGATGCTCGCCGCACTCACGTTCGCCGTCGCCACGCTCGGCATCAACGTCGTCGCGAATTTCGTGTCGCCGGCGTTCGACTTCTCCAACGTGTTCCCGCGCGTCATCGACTTCAAGAAAGGCGGCTACATCGCCGCGGTGA
>JBDTNI010000255.1:0-4249 GCA_039933815.1 Betaproteobacteria bacterium | reverse complement strand
CGCCGGGTTCGGCGACCGCGTCCACGTCAGCGTGACGAGCTACAACGGCATCCTGCTGCTGTCGGGCGAGGTCCCCGCTCAAACGCTCGCAACCACCGTCGGCGAGATCGCGCGCACCACGGCCAAGGTGCGCCGCGTGCACAACGAGATCACCGTCGGGCCGGTATCGTCGGCGGGTTCGCGGACCAACGACGCGTACATCACGTCGAAGGTGAAAGCGCGGTTCGTCGAGACCAACAAGTTCTCGGCCTCGCACGTCAAGGTCGTCACCGAGCGGCAGGTCGTCTATCTGATGGGCATCGTCCGCGGCGAGGAAGCCGAAGTCGCGACCCAGATCGCCAGCACGACGTCGGGCGTCGTGCGCGTGGTCAAGCTGTTCGAGACGATTCCGTAGCCGCCGCCGTCCCTGCGGCCGGCCGCAACGCATGACATTGCCGACCGAAGCGCCGCTCCCGGACCCGCGCTACCCGGCGAAGATCGCGGCGCGCGAATTCGCGGTCGATCGGATAGGCCGGCTCGCGCGGCCGCTCGTGTTCACCAACGGCGTGTTCGACCTGCTTCATCGCGGGCACGTTACCTATCTTGAACAGGCGCGCGCGCTCGGCGCCTCGCTCGTCGTCGCCGTGAACGCCGACGCCTCGGTGCGGCGCCTGGGCAAGGGCGACGACCGGCCGCTGAACACGCTCGACGACCGGATGGCCGTGCTGGCGGCGCTCGCATGCGTCGACCTCGTCGTGCCCTTCGACGCCGACACGCCTCGCGACCTGATCATCGCGTGCGAACCCGACGTGCTCGTCAAGGGCGGCGACTACTCGATCGGGACCACGGCCGGCGCGCCCGAAGTCGTGGCTCGCGGCGGACGATTCGTCTCGATTCCGTTCCGGCATCAGCAATCCACCACCGCGCTCGTCAAGCGGATCCGGGGTTGACGGCGCGGTGACGCCGCAGAGTCGCGCTTGCTATACTTTTCCTTTGCCCTTGCGTGCCCACTCCATGCCGACAATCGACCGCGAAATCGACGCCCGCGGCCTCAACTGCCCGCTGCCCATTCTCCGTACCAAGAAGGCGCTGAACGACATGTCGTCCGGGCAGATGATTCGAATCACCGCGACCGACCCGTCGAGCGTCCGCGACTTCCAGGCATTCGCGCGCCAGACGGGCAACGAGCTGCTCGAGCAGGGTGAAGACGACGGCGCGTTCTGGTTCGTACTGAAGCGCCGCTGACCGCGTCGCGTCGATTGACGGCGGTCATGCGGCTGTGCGCGGCGCGGCAGCGCGCGCCACCGGTGACGCCGTGATTGCCTCGGCGCTGCTGTTGCTGCCTGATTTCCTGCTGATCGCGTTCGGCGCCGCGATGAAGCGCGTACGCGTCTTCGACGCGCCGTTCTGGCGCGGTCTCGAGCGCTTCGTCTATTTCGTGCTGTTTCCCGCGCTGCTCTTCCGGGCGCTGGCAACGTCGTCGCTGCCGCTCGCGCAGTCGTCGCGGCTTGTCGTCGTCGGTCTGCTGTTCACGGCCGGCGGCATGCTGCTGTCCGCGCTCGCGCGGCCGCTGCTGTCGCTGCCGCGTCCCACGTACGCCGCCTGTTTCCAGTGTGCGTTTCGCTTCAATACGTACATCGCGCTCGCGGCGGCGAGCCGGCTCTCGGGTGCCGAGGCCGTTGCGGCGATCAGCCTGCTGATCGGGATACTCGTTCCGGTGGTCAACGTGGCCGCCGTGGCGATGCTCGCCGGACGTCGCGGGCCGGACGTGGTGCTGGCCGTGGCGCGCAATCCGCTGGTCATCGCGTGCGTAGCCGGGCTCGGCTGGAACGCAACGGGCATCGCGCTGCCCGGCGTCGTCGACAGCACGCTGGAACACGTCGCGGGCGCCGCGCTGCCGCTCGGCCTGATCGCCGCCGGCGCGGGCCTCGAGTTCACCACCGGCACGCTGCCGCTGCGGGCCATTGTCTGGTGGACCGCGGTAAAACTCGCCGCGGTGCCGGCGCTGGCGTTCGGTCTCGCCATCCTGTTCGGCCTCTCGCCCATCGAGCGGCAGGTCGCAGTTCTGCTGGCAGCCGTGCCCACGGCGCCGTCGTCGTACATCCTGGCCATGCAGATGAGCGGCGTCGGCGCACCGGTTGCGCTGCTGATCACGACAGGCACGCTGCTCGCAATCGTGACACTGCCGCTGTGGATCGCGCTCGTCGGCTAGCTCAAAGCGGGCCGACTCACCGCCGATAGCGGTTCTGGAAATCGGCGACGATGCCGCGTTCGGCGTTCTGGATCGCGGCATCGAGCGAGCGGTCGAGCGGATCGCGCTGCCTGGCCTTGCGAAACGACGCCAGCGCGTCCTGATACTGGCCCAGTGCCTGCTGCGAGCGGCCGAGGCAACGCCACGCGTCGGCGCTCGCGAGATCGAGATCCACCCACGCGCGGCAGAGTTCG
Source organism: Betaproteobacteria bacterium (assembly GCA_039933815.1). Classification (GTDB taxonomy): domain Bacteria; phylum Pseudomonadota; class Gammaproteobacteria; order Burkholderiales; family Casimicrobiaceae; genus VBCG01. Next base: position 1,825 of record JBDTNI010000255.1, on the reverse strand, counting down.
GCGGCGCGCCGTGCATTGCCGGCGCGAAGCAGCCGCGGTCCCTCGATTTTCAACCGGTCGATGCGCGCGCGGCGCTCGGCGACGGTGGCTTCGAATGCCGCATCGGAGGTCGCTGGGCTGGCGCCGTCGGTTGCGCGCGGGACGCCCTCCGGGCCCGCGGGCCCGGAGGGCTCCTGCGACGCACGGGCGGGCTTCGCAGGCGCGAACGCCGATATCGTCGGCATCGCAGGCAGCAGCTTGTCGATCCGTTGTGACGCGTCGTCGAACCGGCCCTTGACCGTGGCCGACGACGGCAGCGCCTCGGCGACGGTCGATTGCGCCCACGCCATCGAATCCGCCATCGGCTGCTGCCACGCCACGCCGTACAGCCACATCATCGATGCGAGCCCGCAGACGCCGGTGACCGTGTTGATCACGCCCGCCGGCCCGTGCGTCACGAGGCAGTCCTCGGCGAAGTCCCAATCGGTCTCCTGATGCTCGATCAACTTCTCGTACGCGACTGCAACGAGCACCGGTGCCAGCAGCGGAAATCCGCACGCGACACCTTCGAACCACACGCGAATCGCCCGCCGCATCCCGAGCGACAGCTGCGCCGACATGCTGCGACTTGCATAGGCGTCGGAGATGGAGAACTGCAGGTAGATGCCGAACAGCCACTTGCCGGGCGTCGTGCCGACCGCGGTGATCAGCAGCGCCTCGACCGGCATCCAAGACGCCGTGACGACGATCGGCGCGAGCAGCGGATGGATCAGCCAGTACGCGAGGTCGTCGGCGACGGCACCCATCGCGCGCAGCTGCGAGAGCAGCAGCGCGAGAACAAGTCCCCAAATCGAATAGTCGAACATCCGCGCCGCCAGCCGATGCCACGGGCGCGGTTCGCTGGTGCGGCCCGACTTGGCGCGCTCGAGCTCCGCCATCCGGAGCTGGAATATCCACGACGCGTCCTCCTGCGGCTGGTTGGTGCCGAGAAAAACACTGCGCTCCCGGCGCCAGTTCAGGATCGCGAGATCGGTCTGCGGGTGCAGCGACGATCGCGAGCCGCGCTGGTGGCGGCGCATATAAACGACGCCGTGAACGGCCAGGTACACCGACCCGAGCACCAGGAACGCGATCATCAGCCAACCGAGGACCTGGCGGGCGACCACGACGAAGTCGGCGGGCGTGACGAAAACGATCGCACCGGCGATGAACGCGGCGAAGACGCCGCACAGCCCGTACGTCAGCAGCGGCGACCGGCCGAACGAGGCAACGCGTTCCGTCAGTCCCGGATGGTGGAGCGCGGGCACGTCGGGCGCGGCCCCACCCGGCTGCGGCGCATCGCTGAGGTCCGCGGGCTCCGAGAGCGGATCCGAGCCGACGTCGGTGTGCTCGTCGTCGCCCAGCAGCGCCTGGTCGACCTGCTGGGTGCTCGGTGGTGGCGTGTCGCCCTCGGTAGACCGCACCAGCTCGAGATCGTAGCGTTCCCGGCGATCGGAGTCGCCGAGGATCCGGCTCGCGTGATTGATGAATCGAAGCGCTTCCTCGACGTTACCCTGGCCGTCGCGCGTTTTCGTATAGTACTTGCGGATTAGGCCACGCAGCGCCGCACGCACCTCGTCGTTCGACGAAGTGGGAGAAATGCCGAGCGCGTCGTAGAGCGTAGCCTTCATGTTTTGTTGAAAGTCGGCAGGTATATGCTGCTGGAATATTCGGGCAAATTGAACTGGTCAACAACCTGTGGCCGACGGACAGCGCCCCCCACCCGCTAAATTGCAAGTTCCGCGCCATCGCGCGGACGCCGGGGCCGCACGTAATCCCGGGCGACGCGGGCAACGAAAAAGCGGCC
>JBDTNI010000254.1:0-4255 GCA_039933815.1 Betaproteobacteria bacterium | reverse complement strand
GCGCGCTCGCGTGCGGCTCGTCAAGCAGGGCGACGGCTTCGTGATCGACCGCATCGCGCTCGAGATGGAAGCGACCGTTCCCGAGATCGACGAAGCGAAGTTTCAGGAAATCGCCAACGGCGCCAAGGCGGGATGTCCGCTGTCGAAGGCGCTGGCGAGCGTGCCGGAGATCACGCTGAAGGCGGTGCTCCGGCACTAGATCCGCGCGCTGCGCCGCGCCGGCGTCGCCTGCCACGTTGATACCGGCCGCTTCATTCGTCACGCGGAGCAGGTTTCGGCGCGTGCGCGATCAGGCGTGCCGCGTCGGCTGCGCTAAATCCCCACTCGCGCAGCGCCTCCAGACCACGCTCGCCGCGTGCCGGCGGCGCGCCACGAATCGCTGCCGGCGTTCGGGAGAATCGTGGCGCCGGGGAAGGCTGATTGATGCCGGCTACGGTGACGAACGCGTTCCGCGCAACACTGTGCGGGTGTGATCGCGTTTCCGAAAAGGCGAGCACCGGCGCAAAGCATGCGTCGGTCCCATCGAACACGGCACACCATTCATCCCGCGTCCGCGTGCGGACCGCAGCCGCGAGCCGCGCTCGAAGCTCCGGCCACCTCGCGCGCTCCGAGCGATGCGGCAGTGCGTCGTCGCGAAGGCCCAATCCCTCGAGCATCTGCGCATAGAATTTGGATTCGATCGCGCCGAACGCGACGTGCTTGCCGTCGCGTGTCTCGTACGTGTCGTACCACGGTGCGCCCGAATCGAGCACGTTCGCGCCGCGGGTCTCGCTCCACTGACCCTCAGCCTCCATGCCATGAAACATCGTCGTCAGCAGCGCGGCGCCGTCGACCATCGCGGCGTCGACGACCTGGCCATGGCCCGACGCCCGCGCGTCGAGCAGCGCGGCGAGCACGCCGACGGCGAGCAGCATCCCGCCGCCACCGAAGTCGCCGACGAGATTGAGCGGCGGTACCGGTCTCGCACCCGCGTGGCCGATCGCATGCAGCGCCCCGGACAGCGCGATGTAATCGATGTCGTGCCCCGCACGGCGCGACAGCGGCCCCTGCTGGCCGAAGCCCGTCATTCGTCCGATGACGAGCGCGGCGTTCGCGGCGAGCAGGCGGTCTGGCGCAAGCCCGAGGCGTTCGAGCACACCCGGCCGAAACCCCTCGATCAGGGCGTCGGCCTTGGCGACGATCTCGACGACGGCGTCGGCACCGCCGGCCGCCTTGAGATCGACCGCCATCGATCTGCGACCGCGCAGCATCACGTCGTATGCGCGCTCGCGGCCGAGTCCGAGCCCGGAGTCCTCCGGCCGATCGATCAGAAGCACGTCGGCCCCGAGATCGGCCAGCAGCATTCCGCAGAAAGGCACGGGTCCGATTGATTCCAGCTCTACGATTCGAAAGCCCGCAAGGGGTCCGCCCGCCGGCGGCGGCGCGCCGGACCCGGCGTCGTGCGGAGGCGGCTCGCGGCGATCGAACGTGTCCATCGAGGGCGGACCAGACATTGAGCCAGTATTGCGTCTCCCCGCGCGCCGGGTCAACCGCGCCGGGCGGAGGGCGCTCGATGACAGGCCGTACTGCCTGCGGGACCGTCATGACAGTGTCGTGACGAGAATCGCACACCCGCGGGCGCAGTGACCGACGCTGAACAACACGCCTGACGTGCGGGCTTATGATGCTCGCCTATCGTCGACGCGCGCGTGCGCGGCGACCCTCCAACGAAAACGGCGAGGACGATTTGAAGAAACGCAAGCTGGGGCAGGGTCTCGAGGTATCGGCGCTGGGATTGGGATGCATGGGCATGTCGGATTTCTACGGCGGCCGAGACGAAGCGGAAGCGATGGCCACGCTTCACCGCGCGCTCGACCGCGGGGTGACGCTGCTGGACACGGCGGACATTTACGGCGGCGGGCAGAACGAATCGCTGGTGGGTCGCGCGATCCACGGGCGGCGCGACGGCGTGATCATCGCGACCAAGTTCGGCAACGTGCGCAATCCCGACGGAACGTTCAAGGGCGTCAATGGCAAGCCGGACTATGTGCGCCAATGCTGCGATGCGAGCCTGAAGCGGCTGGGCGTCGACGTGATCGACCTCTACTACCAGCACCGCGTGGACACCGAGACGCCGATCGAGGACACCGTGGGTGCGATGGCAGAGCTCGTGAAGTCAGGCAAGGTTCGCTGGATCGGATTGTCGGAAGCGGCGCCCGCGACGATCCGCCGCGCGCACGCCGTCCATCCAATCGCCGCGTTGCAGACCGAATATTCGCTGTGGAGCCGGGAGCCCGAGGACGGCATTCTTGCGACCGTGCGCGAGCTCGGCATCGGGTTCGTGCCGTACAGCCCGCTCGGACGAGGATTCCTCACGGGCCAGATCCAGCGCGTGGAGGACCTCGATGCCGACGATTACCGGCGCAACTCGCCGCGCTTCGTCGGTGAAAACTTTCAGCGCAATCTGCGACTGGTCGACGAGATCCGGTCGATCGCGACTGCAAAAGGATGCGCTCCTTCGCAACTGGCTCTTGCCTGGGTATTGGCCCAGGGCGACGACATCGTCCCCATTCCCGGAACGAAGCGCAGAACGTATCTCGACGAGAACCTCGGCGCGCTCGATATCGTGCTGACTGACGAGGAGCTCGCGCGGATCGATCGCGTGATACCCGTCGGCGCTGCGGCGGGTGCGCGGTATGCGCCGCAGGCGCTGAAGGCGGTGGGCCGCTGAGCCGCCATACCGCGTTTCAGCGCACGGCGCGCAGGCCGTCCTCGCTCCGGGTCTCGAGCGCATAGCGCGTTTCGCGCGTATCGGTGCGAAGCACCACGACGCGCACGTGGCGATTGGAGATGAACCACAGTTCGTCGCGGTCGTTGGCGAGGATCAGGTAGCACTCGCTCGTTTCCGACGGGCTGTAGATACCCAACGTCCGGTAGGCGACGCCGGTCGAGAATCCGCTCGCGAGCGGAAGCGGATGCGGACGTTCGGCAAGCTGCTCGATACGCACGTACAGCCCCGGCTCGATGGAGATCATCGCAACTGCGCACGAGCCGCGCCTGCGGTCCGCGCCTTCATCGGAAAAGCGCCGTCCAGTCCCGGCGACGGAATCGGCCGATCGACTGGGGGCGAGACAGGCGTTCCAGCGCGGCGCCCGTCACCAGTGCGGCGCCGAATCCCAGTGCGACCTTGCCCAGCGCGGGCTGGCCGACGCGAGCGGGCGACGTGGCTGCGCGCGTTGCAACCTGCGATGAGGCCTTCGACGGTATTGTCTTGTTTGCCGGTGCGTTGCCCTGTTGCGCGGATGCATTTTCGTGATGCCTCCGGGAGCCGAAACGGTAGGCGTAGAGCCACGTGAACTCGGCGCCCAGCAGGAAGATCTGGGCAGAGTAATACACCCACACCAGCAGCACGACCAGCGAACCCGCGGCGCCGAATCCCGATACGACGCCGCTCCTGCCGATGTAGAGCCCGATCAGCGATTTGCCGATCGTGAACAGAACGGCAGTGACGCCCGCCCCGACCCAAACGTCCCGCCAGCCGATCGTCGCGCGCGGCAGCCATTTGTAGATCACCGCGAACACCGCCGTCACGATGACGATGCTGAGTACAAAGTTCACCACCTGCAGCAGCACCCCCCACCCGACAAACAGCGGCGCCCACAAGTCCCCTGCGGCCGACAGCCCCGCGGTGACGATCAGCGACACGAGCAACAGAAAGCCGATGGCGAGGATCATCCCGAACGACAGGAAACGCGTGCGGACGAGTGCCCAGATTCCTTCGGACTTCGTGGCGGCCGGCGCTTTCCAGATCCGGTCGAGCGCCGACTGCAGTTCGGCAAACACCGTCGTCGCACCGATCAGCAGCGTCACGACTCCGATGATCGTACCGATGATCCCTTTGCCGGGGCTGCTCGCGCTCTTGACCATCCCCTGGATGGCAGCGGCGCCTTCAGGGCCCATCAAGCCGTCGAGTTCGTGAAAGATCTTGCCGGACGCCGCGTCGCGGCCGAGCACGAACCCCGCAATCGCAATGACGATGAGCAGCAGCGGCGCAATCGAAAACACCGTGTAATACGAGATCGCGGCACCCATGCTGGGCGCAAAGTCGTCGATCCACGCGGAAGCCGCGTCCTTCCCCAGCGTCAGAACCGCCTTTGGATTGAGCGCCACCGCGCGCATGGCGGCGGCCTCGTCGTGGGGTGTGGGGGGAGTTGCGACGGTCACGCGGCGCCTTTGATGCGTAGCAGAAAGCTGTAGATGTCCATGGAACTGTGAC
>JBDTNI010000253.1:0-4270 GCA_039933815.1 Betaproteobacteria bacterium | reverse complement strand
CGACGAGCAGCGTTGCGTCGGCCGGGTCGTCGCGAAGCGCGAAGCCAAGCGCGCGCACGAATGCGAGCATCGGCTCGTTGTCGCGCAGCACCGCGCCTTCGATCCGTTCGAGCCCGCGCCGCTTCGCACAGACGATCAGCCCTTTCATCAGTACGCGACCGACGCCGCGGCGCTGCCACGCGTCGGCGATGACCACGGCAAACTCCGCGCTGACGCGGTCGGGATTGGCGATGTAGCGCGCGACGCCGACGAATGCGGGCGTCGCCGCCGCCGCGCCCGCGTCGAGCGCCACGAGCGCGAGTTCGCGGTCGTAGTCGACCTGCGTGAACCGCGCGAGCATCGACGGCGTCAGCTCCGACAGCCGGTAGAAGAAGCGGTAGTAGCGCGTGCTCTCGGACAGTGCGGATACGAACGCGCGCTCGGTGTCTGCGTCCTCCGGACGAATCGGGCGGACGTGCAGCGTGGCGCCGTCGGGCAGCGGGACGTCGCCGATCAGCTCGACCGGATACGGATGGATCGCCATGTGCGGATATCCGCGCAGCAGCTTTCGGTCGGGGTGCACGACGAGCGTCGCACCGAGGACGACTGCCCGGGCGCCATCGAACACGACGGGATCGAGTAATGCACCCGTCACCCACGGCAGCGCGGTGACCAGCGCCGACACCGCCGTCAGCAGCTCCGCCGTCGCGGCGACGATCGACGGCTCCGACGCGGTCTCTCCATCGTCGCCGAATGCCTGCCGCACGATGTCAGCCGCGAGCCGTTGGTTGAGCGGCGGCAACGTCAGCGTAGTCGCGCGCACCCGCGAATGCCGGCCGCTCCCGCGGTCGCGCAGACCCCCCCACGACGATCACCGGGCCGAAACGACGATCCGTCGAGACGCCGATTGCAAGCGCGGCAGCGTCGACGTCGCGTGCGCTTTCGCGAACGACAATGCGGCCGCCAGAAGCTGCGGCGCTCGCGTGCGCCGCCGCCTGCGCGCAGTCGTTCCACGCCAAGGCGAGCGAGCGACGGGACCGCACGACGCGGCGTACCGCGAGCCCTCCCGGGACGTCGGCCTCGATCAGCAGCGGGTAGCGCCATCCGGTCGTTCGCGCGCCGGCGTCGGCCAGCGACGCGAAAACGTCGGCGCGAACGATGCCGAACACCCCGAGAATGCGCGCTGTTTCGCCCGACGTCAGCGTCGTCCGGGACTCGTCGATCAGTGCGAGCCGGAGCGCCTCGAGCGGCGCCGCGTCGATGCCGGCCGGCTCGGGCGCCGGCGGCGGCACTTCGAGCAGCCACTGCTGGTTGTTGCGGTACGTCACGAGGAACGACAGCGCATCGATCGCGTTTTCCGGCGTGAAGAAGTTGGAGACCTGCCCGGCTTCGAGCGCCGCATGGACCTCCAGCCGGTCCACGGCACCCATCCAGGCTGCGAGTACCGGCTTGGTCGATCGCAACGACACCCGCGCGAGGGCCTCGGCGGCAGCCAGCGGCGGTATGCACGGGCGCGGGACGTGCATTGCGACGACCGCGTCGACGTCCGGGTCGTCGAGGGCAATGGCCACCGCGTCGGCGAGGCGCTCGGGATCCGCCTCGCTGCCAACGTCCACGAGGTCGGCGGACGGCCAGTTGTCGCTCAGCAGCGCGGCGAGCCTGGCAGCGGTCGTCGGTGCCCACGGTCCGAAACGCAGCCCGCGATCTGCAGCCGCGTCCGCGGCCAGTACAGCCGGGCCGCGACCGTTGGCGACGATCGCCACGCGGTCGCCCTGCGGGATGCGCCCCCGCGCCAGCATCCGCGCTGCCGCGAAGAACTGCGTGTAGTTCGCGACACGTACCGTTCCCGATCGGCGCAACGCCGCATCGAAGACGTCATCGGGGGTAACGTCGATCGACGGATCGAGCGCGCGCCCCGCCTTCAATACGACGACGGGCTTGGTTCGCGCGGCAGCGCGCAGCGCCGAGACGAAGGCGCGTGCGTCACCGACATCTTCGACGTGGAGCAGGATGCCGTCGGTCAGTGGATCGAGCAGGATCAGATCGAGCAGTTCGCCGAACGCGACGTCGACGGCGCCGCCGAGCGAGATCACCGTGGAAAACCCGATTCCGAGCGGCGTCGCGAAGTCCAGCACCGCCGTCGCCACCGCACCGGATTGCGCGATCAGCGCCAGCCGGCCGGAAATTGCCGCGGGCGCGCAGTACGTCGCATTGAGCCCAATGGCGGGACGAATCACCCCCAGCGCGCCCGGGCCGACGACGCGGATCCCGGTGCGCATCGCCGCGGCGGCCAGGCGCTGCGCCCACGCGCGCGCGGCGTCGGTCTCGATCGTCGAAGGGGCGGTGACGACCACGGCCACTCTAGGCGCGGAAGCCCCGGCCGATTCGAGCACGGCCGTCACGCTCCGCTGCGGCGTCGCGATGATCGCGAGTTCGACCGGTGCGCCGATGGCGGCGAGCGACGCGAAGCACGGGCGGCCCAGCAGCGTGCGGTGTCGCGGATTGACGGCGTAGAGGTCGCCGCCGTAACCGCCCGCGAGCAGGTTCTCGTACACGACGCGCCCGACCGAGCCGGCACGCTCGGACGCCCCCACCAGCGCCACCGACGCCGGGTTCAGCAGCGCCCGCAGATAGTGCTGCATCGCCGTTCGCGCGGAGAAGTCGGGGTTCGCGTCAACATGTCGCGCGAATGGTAGTCGAATTCGCTCCGCGCGAGGACGTTCGCGTGGCGGCGGCCGAGGCTGACCGGTAAGGCATACTGGAGAGGCGCCGAACTCGTTCGCGCGCCCCGTGCACGGGCCCGTAGCTCAGTCGGTTAGAGCAGGCGACTCATAATCGCTTGGTCGCTGGTTCGATTCCAGCCGGGCCCACTTCCGCCCGGACCGTCCCTTCGAAGCGGGCGTTCGGACGGTTGCCGCGCGGAGCTCGACGGCGGCGAACGGCCACTCGTCGCCAATCCGACCCCTCGAGCGTTCGACAATCTGGAATACCCGCGCAATACTTGATGGAAGCAGCGCAGGCAACGAGGAGAGCTCGCGAATGCAAACCAGCCACGGAATCACGACGCCTGCCATGCGCGCGGCCTACGGCGGCGGCTGGAACAAGGTGACGCGCCGGACCCTCGATCCCGTGCGCGCGTTTGCGCCGGTCCGCGAGTTCTTCACCTACCAGTATTGCGTGCGCGCCGTTCCCGCGTGAGCGACACCACTCTAGCGGTGCGCTGACACATCGATGGCGTACTACGCGCTCGTCCCGGCCGGCGGGAGTGGTGCGCGCTACGGCGCGCCGACGCCGAAGCAGTATCTGCTGCTGAACGGTCGGCCGGTGCTGTCGCATGCGCTCGGCCGGCTGCAGGCGTTCTTCCCGCTGCGGCGGCTCTACGTGGCCGTCGCCGCGGACGATCGGCATGCGGAGGACGCGATCGGGATCGAGCCGGCCGTCGAGGTTATGCGCTGCGGCGGCGCGACACGCGCGCAGACCGTGCACAACGCACTCGAACGGATGACGGGTGTCGATGATGACGACTGGATCGTCGTGCACGACGCCGTCCGCCCGTGCCTCGACGTGTCGGCGGCGCAGCGGCTGCAGCGCGAGCTCGACGGCGACGCCGTCGGCGGCTTTCTCGCGGTCCCCGTCACCGACACGCTGAAGCGGCTGGATGACGCGGCGCGCGTGCTGCGAACCGAGTCGCGCGACGGGCTGTGGCGCGCGCAGACGCCGCAGATGTTCCGCTGCGGCGTGTTGCGCCGCGCGTTCGCGGCAGCGACGCTGCGCGCGTGGACCGACGAGGCGCACGCTGTCGAGGCGCTCGGGCTCAGGCCACGGGTCGTCGTCGGCAGCGCGACCAACGTGAAGATCACGTTTCCCGACGACCTGGCGCTCGCAGCGGCGATCCTCGCCGCCGATGCGCGCCCGTGAGCAGACCACGCCGCGCGACTGCGCGGGGATCGGATGCGACCTACGCCGCGGGCTTCGACACGGGGTTGAGCTGCGGCGCGGCGAAGCGACGCTCGACTGCGGCGACGATGCCCGCTGCGTCCAGCCCCAGCGACTGCAGGATCGCGGCCGGGTCGCCGTGATCGGGGAATGCGTCGGGAAGCCCGAGGTGCAGCATTGGCACGGTTATGCCGGCCGCGGTCAGCGCTTCCGACACCGCGCTGCCGGCGCCGCCGGCGACGACGTTCTCCTCGACGGTGACGAACGCAGAGTGCTGCGCCGCGAGGCGTGCGAGCAGTTCGAGATCGAGCGGCTTCACGAACCGCATGTTGACGACCGTGGCGTCGAGCGTCTC
>JBDTNI010000252.1:0-4279 GCA_039933815.1 Betaproteobacteria bacterium | reverse complement strand
GCCGCTCGCGGCGTCGGCCTCATTACAACGCCGGCGTAACGCACGCCCACCGCGCGTCGCCCTCCCACGCCGACTCGCGTTTGCCGTCGATCCCCACACTCGCGCGGGGCCCCTCGCCGGCCGCTCGCGGCGTCACTCCCCGCTGCCGAGTTTCAACGTCGTGTAGAACGAATTGTCGCCGCGGCGCACCTGCAACGTGACGGAAGCGCCCTTGTCGAGCTTCGCGAGAATGTCATTGACCTGCGCGGCCGACTTAGCCTCGGTCGGCACACCGCGCTGGATGATCGCGAGGATCACGTCGGCGGGCTGCACGTTGCCCCGCACGACGCCGACGACGTCCTCGATCAGCACGCCACCCGACTTGAGGTCGAGTTCCTTGCGCTGTTCCTCGGTCAGATCGTTCAGCACGAGGCCGATGCGGTTCGGCTTCGCCTTTTCCTTCGGCGCGGGGCTGCCCCGTCGCGCCGGCGCCGTCGCCGCGTCGTCCTTCATCTCGGCGACGACGACGGCGATCTCCTTCGGAGCGCCCTTGCGCCAAACGGTAAGCGTTACCTTCGTGCCCGGCCGGATCACCGTGATGATCCGGGGAAGATCGTTCGACGAGCGGACATCCCGACCATCCACCTTGAGGATGATGTCCCCCGATTCGACGCCGGCCTTCGCCGACGGCCCTTCCTTCTCGACGCCGTTGACGAGCGCGCCGTTCGCCTGCTTGAGTCCGAACGCATCGGCGGACTCCTTCGTGAGTTCCTGGATCTGCACGCCGATTCGCCCGCGCGTCACGCGTCCCTTGTCGCGCAACTGCGAAACGGCGTTCATCGCGATGTCGATCGGAACCGCGAAGGCGAGGCCCATGTATCCGCCGGTGCGCGAGTAGATCAGCGAATTGATGCCGACGACCTCGCCTTTCATGTTGAACAGCGGACCGCCCGAGTTGCCGGGATTGATGGCGACGTCCGTCTGGATGAACGGCACGAGGTTCTCCTGCGGCAGATCGCGTCCCTTGGCGCTGACGATGCCGGCGGTCATCGTGTTCTCCAGCCCAAAGGGCTTGCCGATGGCGACGACCCATTCGCCGACCTTCAGCTTGTCGGGGTCGCCGATCGACACCCTCGGCAGGTCCTTCGCATCAATCTTCAACAGCGCAACATCCGTGCGCTTGTCGGTACCAATGACCTTGGCGATGAATTCGCGCTTGTCAGTGAGACGCACGGTCACCTCGGTCGAGTCGTCGACCACGTGCGCGTTGGTGACGATGTAGCCGTCGTTTGAGAAGATGAACCCTGAGCCCGTCGACTGGGTTTCGAACTCGCGCTGCTGGCCACCCGGGCCGCCGCGGGGAATCTGTCCGAACCTGCGGAAGAACTCGTAGAACGGGTCGTCCTCCGAGATGTCCGGCGTCCGCTGGCGCCGCGCCTTCTGCGTTACGTCGATCGACACGACCGCCGGACCCTGTCGCTCGTAGAGATCCGTGAAATCAGGCAGCAGGCCCGGCCGCCCCTGGGCGAGCACGGCAGTCGGCGCCGCAAACGGCAACAGCATGACGAGAGCGGCACCAAACGCGGTGGCGAGCGATTTCACGGGCGAATACATGACGTTCCTCTTGGGGGATGGCACGGGTATGCGACGGGCCGTCAGCGACGCGTGACGGAATGGGCGATCTGGCGAACCGTCGCGCCGGGTGCCTCGCCCATGACGGTGATCAGGTAGTCGTCCTGGCGGACACTGTAGACGTTGAGCCCGCCCTTTTGCATGAATCCGACGGACGTCGACGTGCTGGCGAATGGTTCGATGAACACGCTGACGGAGACGAGCCCGTCCGAGTACACGAGTTGCGCGACGCGCTCGCGTCGGCCGCGGAGGCGGCGGTAGCCTTCCATGATCTTCTCGAACCCCGGCGGCGTGCGCGTGACCGTCCAACCGGTCGATTCGACCGCGACGTCGCCGCCGCCCTCGAGAACCTTCCAGTCCGGTGGAATCGCCGGCCACGAAGGCTCGACCATCGCGCGGTCGATGCGCGCGTTGATCGTCAGGTCGGAGAATGCGAATTGCTCGACCGGGTCGCCGTGCTCGTTGACCACGCGGGCTTTCACCAGCAGGCCCGTCGCGGCATCGGACCAGAACCGGTGACCGTAGCGAAGACCGTCCTTGGGCTCGAACACGACGACGCGCACGGGTCGGCCGCCGACGCGATCCTCGCCGACGACACGGAATGCGTAATAAGCCGACAGCGACGCCTGCTGCTCGGACGACAGCGACGGGAACACGTTACGAAAGGTTCCGGGTTCGACGCGGACGAGCTTGGCGTCGGGATAGAACCCGCGCACCTCGCCGTCGCCGCGTACCACCTCGCGCGCGGGTCCGTCGAGGTTCACGAGCTTGGCAAACTCGCGGTCGTTCTCGTAGAGATGCGTGATGCGCGACGTTTCGACACGAGGCCCGATCTGGTAGACGATCGTGCCGACGTAGTTGAGCTGACGCGCTGCGGTGGACGCCCGCGACAGCCATTGCATCGCGTCGTCGGCACGCGCGGACGCCGCGACGAGCGCCAACACGAAGACGGCCGGCGCGAGCCGACCGGCGTTGCTGCAGGCGACGCGCATGACGCGGGGCATCGGCAACCGGGCGTACGGGCGCAAGCCGCTGCCCGTCATTCGGCGACGGCGGGGCGCATCGGGCTGGTCGCTGCCACGTCGCGCAAGTACGGCCCGACGCCCTGCAGCGCATTGGCGGGCGCGTACTCCTGATGCGCAAGCAAGTAGTCCTGCGGCACCGTCAACGCACGGATCTGCGCTGCGCGCATCGTTCCGGCCTCGCCCGCCTTCGCGAAGCTCGCCGGCGTCGAGTCGATCAGCGAGTAGGCCGTCCACCCCACGACCGTCGCCGCCGCGACCGACGCCGCCGCCGCCCACGCCCACGAGGCCGGCGCGCTCGCCAGCGCTCGGCGTGGCGCCAGCACCGTGGGTTCGGACGCAAGCTGGTGCGAAACAGCCATGCCGATGTTCCGCGTCACCGCCGTCTCGCCGCGCAGCGTGTCGCCGATCGTGTGGTAGCAGGCCCACGCAGTCATCGCCGCGTCGTTCTTCAGCATCGCGCACACGGTGTCCATCTCCGCCGCGTCGATCTCACCATCCATCAGACGCGAAATGCTCTCATTCATCACCATCTCCGGTTTTCGTCGGTACCGAGCAGCGGCCGAAGGTCGGCCGCGATTGATTCCCGTGCGCGAAAGATGCGCGACCGCACGGTGCCGATCGGACAATTCATTGCGCCCGCAATTTCCTCGTAGCTCAAACCCTCGATCTCGCGCAGCGTGATCGCCGTCCGGAGGTCCTCAGGCAGCTTCTCCATCGCGCGGTTCACCGTCGCAGCAATCTGCTTGCCAATCAATTCAGCCTCCGGCGTCGCCGAGTCGCGCAGCTGCTCGGCGTCCTCGAAGTTTTCCGCCTCCTCGTGATCGAACCCCGTCGACGTCGGCGCGCGGCGGCCCATCGCCACCAGGTAGTTCTTCGCCGTATTGATCGCGATCCGGTACAACCACGTGTAAAACGCGCTATCGCCTCGAAAATTCGGCAACGCGCGGTAAGCCTTGATAAAAGCCTCCTGCGTCACGTCCTCCACCTCGGCCGGGTCGCGCACCAGCCGCGACAGCAGGCGTCCGAGCTTGCGCTGGTACTTCGCCACCAGCAGCTCAAACGCACGCTTGTCACCCCGTTGCGCTCGCAGCACGAGCTCATGATCGACTTCGCGATCACCCATCCGCGGGCTGTCCCTGATTCAATTCGTTGTTATGCCCGCCGAACGGCGGGCGCGGCTGCCCGCGATGCCGCACGGCGCCCGAGGGGCTCGACGACGGCAAGGGGCGCACACTTGCAGCAACAGACCATCTGGCGCGTTCCAAGTTCAGCGGCTCATGCAAGCAGCTGGGGCGGACGACGCGGCGACGTGCCCGGAGGCGCCACCGGCCGCACCTCGCCGGTCTCCACGCCCCGGTAGTTGCGAATCGTTCTGGTCGCCCACGGCGCCAGCGCCGCACGGGACGTTGCATCGAGAATACCGAGCGTCTCGAGAACCGCGACGACCGCCGGATAGAGGCCGCGCTTTTGTCCGTCCGCCATCTTGATGGCGATGCCGACGCCCATGCTGCGCAGGCCGATGGCCTGGACGCCTTCGGCGCCGATCTTAGTCACCCAGTCGCCGCGTCCCGCCTGCATCAGCGCAAGATCGCTGCGCCGCTCGCCTGAGACCATTTCCGGGTGCGCGATCATGGCATTGGCGA
>JBDTNI010000251.1:0-4279 GCA_039933815.1 Betaproteobacteria bacterium | reverse complement strand
CGGCGGGGCCAGATGCGCCATCGGCTTCCGGCTCGGTGCCGGCGGACACGTCATGATCGGGACTTGCATCGTCGCGCGATCCTTCTGGAGGTTGGGGTTCGCCGAAGTGCGCGGCGGGTTCGTCAACGGACGGACCATGACCGTCGACGGCGGGTTCCCCACTGCGCATGCCCTCCGGCGGTCCTTCCGCAGCGGGCGCGGCCGGTGCTGGCGCCGGTGCGACGGCCGCGACGGGCAGGAGCGCACTCGCGCTGCGCAGCGTGACGGTCGGACGGCCCCGCATGAGCTCATCGTCCTGGACGAGTGAATCTTCCGCCGATGCGCAGAACGATACGAGATGGTCGTTCGCGTCGAACACGGCACGGCACTGGCCGCATCGCACCTGGCCTTCGCGCAGCGCCAGCTGCTCGGCAGTCACGCGAAACACGGTCGCGCAGCCGGGGCAGCGCGTGAATTTCGGCTCGGTCATGCTCCGAGCGCCTCCGCGCGCCGGCGCACTCCCGCCAGCAGCACCCAGCCGTCGGCCACACGCCAGGTCTCGACGTCGAACCAGCGCGCGTAGGCGGCGGCGACGACGTCCGCCTGTTCGGCGAGCACGCCGGCGAGTGCCAGGCGACCGCCGGGCGTCGTGCGCGCGGCCAGCACGGGCGCCAGCAGCCGCAGCGGATTCGCGAGGATATTGGCCACCACGCGGTCGAACGTGCCGGCGCCAAGTTCGTCGACAGCGACGAACGTCGCGTCGACACCGTTCAGCGCCGCATTCGCCGCCGACGATGCGACGGCCTGCGGATCGATGTCGACGCCGGTCACGCGGCGTGCACCGAACTTCGCCGCCGCGATGGCTAGAATGCCGGACCCGCAGCCGTAATCGAGCAACGAGCAGCCGGAAGGCACGTTGGCGCGCAGCCACGACAGGCACAGGCGCGTCGTCGCGTGCGCGCCGGAGCCGAAGGCGAGCCCCGGGTCGAGCGCGATGTTGACCGCGGCTGGATCGGGCGCGGTGCACCACGTCGGCACGACCCATAGCCCGTCTTCGACTTGAATCGGTGCGAACTGCGCCTGCGTCGCGCGGACCCAGTCACGGTCGGCGATCTGCGACGTTTCGTGCGGCGGTACGCAGCATCCGGCGATCTCGGCGGCGCACCGCAGCAGCTCCTGGGCGTCGCAGTCGTCGGGCAACAGCGCATTCAGACGCGACACCGGCCACCAGCGCGTCTTTCCGTCCACGCGCTCGTCGAATACCGGCGCTTCGTCAGCTGCCCCCGCACGCGGATCGATCGCGTCCACCGACAGCGCACCGGCCGCCAGCAACGCGTCCGACCACGCGTCCCCGTCGGCGGCCGCGACGTCGAACTGCAGCGCGACGAAGCTCATGGATGGACACCGGCGGAAGCCGTTGCGCATGGAGACGAGGCGCCACCGTACATCGAAATTCGCTACGCTGCCTGCTTGCGCTTGGCGAGGCGCTCTTCGAGATAGTGAATGGAGGTTCCGCCGCGCAGGAACTTGTCGTCGAGCAGCAATTCCTGGTGCAACGGAATGTTGGTCTTGATGCCGCTGACGACCATTTCAGACAGCGCGACGCGCATCCGCGCGATCGCCTGCTCGCGCGTGTCGCCGTACGCGATGACCTTGCCGATCATCGAATCGTAATGGGGCGGCACGAAGTAGTTCTGGTACGCGTGCGAATCGACGCGAATGCCCGGCCCTCCGGGCGGATGCCACGCGGTGATCCGGCCCGGCGACGGTACGAACGACCACGGATCCTCGGCGTTGATCCGGCATTCGATCGCGTGGCCGCGACGCATGACATCGCGCTGGCGAAACCGCAGCTTGTGGCCCGCCGCGATGCGGATCTGCTCCTGCACGAGGTCGATGCCCGTGATCATCTCGGTGACCGGATGTTCGACCTGGATGCGCGTGTTCATCTCGATGAAAAAAAATTCCTCGTTTTCGTAGAGGAATTCGAACGTGCCCGCGCCACGGTACGCGAGCCGTCGGCACGCATCGGCCGCGCGCTCGCCGATGCGCGTCAGCGCGCGCGTGTTGACACCGGGCGCCGGCGCCTCCTCGATGATCTTCTGGTGGCGGCGCTGCATCGAGCAGTCGCGCTCGAACAGGCAGACGGCGTTCTTGAATTCATCGGCGAGGACCTGGATCTCGATGTGCCTCGGATTGGCGAGGAACTTCTCCATGTAGACGATCGGATTGCCGAACGCCGACTGCGCCTCGTTGCGCGTTAGCGCCACGGCCGGAAGCAGCGCCGCCTCGGTGTGGACGACGCGCATGCCGCGGCCGCCGCCGCCGCCCGCGGCCTTGATGATCACCGGGTAGCCGATGGCGCGGGCGATCTTCACGACTTCCTTCGCATCCTCCGGCAACGCGCCGTCGGACCCCGGCACACAGGCCACGCCGGCCTTCGCCATCGCGTTGCGTGCGCTGATCTTGTCGCCCATCAGGCGGATCGTCTCGGACCTCGGGCCAATGAACACGAAGCCCGAACGCTCGACCTTGTCGGCAAAGTCGGCGTTCTCGGACAGGAATCCGTACCCTGGGTGGATCGCCTGCGCGTCGGTCACCTCGGCGGCCGCGATGATGGCGGGAATGTTGAGGTAACTCTGCGCGGACGGCGGCGGGCCGATGCACACGGACTCGTCGGCGAGCGCGACATACTTGGCGTCGCGATCGGCCTCCGAATGGACGACGACCGTCTTGATGCCGAGCTCGCGGCACGCGCGCTGTACACGCAACGCGATCTCGCCGCGATTGGCGATCAGGATCTTGTCGAAGAGCTTGTCGGGACCGGGGGCGGCCATGCGATCCGAATCAGGCCGCGAAGGCGCGCGCTCGCGCGCCGTCTCGACGGGGGTCAACGACGGACATGACGGCGACGCGCGCTATTCGATGACGAACAGCGGCTGGCCGTATTCCACGGCCTGCCCGTTCTCGGCAAGGATCGACTTGATCGTGCCACCCATGTCGGCCTCGATCTCGTTCATCAGCTTCATCGCCTCGACGATGCACAGCGTGTCGCCGGCTGCGACCGTGTCGCCGACTTCGACGAACGCCTTCGCGCCGGGCGACGCGCTCCGATAGAACGTTCCGACCATCGGGCTCTTGACGGCGTGACCTTCGGCGACCACCGCCGGCACCTCGACGGGCACGGGAGCCACAGCGGCGGGCGCGGCGACGACACTGGGCGCCGCCTGGAACATCATCGGCTGCTGGCTTTGGGCGACGGTGCGCGTGATGCGCACCCGTTCCTCACCTTCCTGGATTTCGAGTTCGGCAATCCCGGAGGTCTCCACGAGATCGATCAACGTCTTGAGTTTGCGCAGGTCCATGCAAAGATTCGTCTGGCTTCAGCGCGATGAAGACGCTGAGTTTGACGCAGAAGACGACAGATTGTCCAGTAGATCGTCGCATTTCGGAGGAAATGCGAGTTCGGCGGCCGGTTGCGCGGCCAGCACTGCGCTACGCGGCGAGAGACTGGATCAGCGCGTCGAGCGCCGGTGCTTTCAGCGGACCGAGTTGCGTATGCGCGACATTGCCCTGCCGGTCGAGCACGATGGTGAACGGAAGGGCGGCAAGGTCGTTGCCGAGTGCCTTTGATAGTTCGATTGCGCCGAAGCCACCGATGAGCAACGGGTAGTTGATGTTGAATTCTTTTGAGAATTGCCGGACTTTATCGACCTGATCGACGGCGATGCCTACAAATTGAACACCTTTCGCTCCATCTCGCGCCTGGGTCGCCACGAATTGCGGCATTTCCTCCCGGCACGGGCCGCACCACGTCGCCCAGAAATTCACGAACATCACCTTGCCGCGCCACTGGGCGAGCGAGGTTACGTGGCCGTCGACGTCCGGCAGTTCCAGCGCCAGCACGGCGGCGCCGTCGCGCCGTTCGGCGGCGTGCGACCGGCGCCAGTACAGCGTGGCACCCGCAGCGAGCCCGGCGACGCTGGCCGCCGCGGCGGCCAGCAGGCGCCGGCGGGTGACCCGCGGCGGCAGCAGTCGAGCGCCAGGATCGTTCGTCGGCGCCGGTTCGGTCACCTGAGCCAGCCGCGCTTGGGGCTCGCCTCGACGAAGGCGCCCGGCTTGCTGCCGGTCGGAACGTCCAGTTCCAGTTGCTGGAGATTGGGCGGATAGCAGACGCCGGCGTCCGCACAACCCTGCGAATCTGCACGCAGCGTCAGGCGCTTCGTCGACGCCGCCGCCGGCGGAACAGTGACGCGGATCACAATGGGACCACGGTATGTTTCGACGTCACCGAAGAATG
>JBDTNI010000250.1:0-4283 GCA_039933815.1 Betaproteobacteria bacterium | reverse complement strand
GCTACGTCGGCGAGGATGTCGAGAACATCATCCAGAAGCTGCTGCAGAAGTGCGATTACGACATCGACAAGGCGCAGCGCGGCATCGTCTACATCGATGAGATCGACAAGATCTCGCGCAAGAGTGACAACCCGTCGATTACGCGCGACGTGTCCGGCGAAGGCGTGCAGCAGGCGCTGCTGAAGCTCATCGAAGGCACGATCGCCAGTGTGCCGCCGCAGGGCGGCCGCAAGCATCCCAACCAGGAGTTCGTGCAGGTCGACACGACGAACATCCTGTTCGTCTGCGGCGGCGCGTTCGACGGGCTGGAAAAGATCATCCGCCAGCGGACGGCAAAGACCGGAATCGGCTTCGGTGCCGAAGTGTCGTCGCCCGACGATCGTCGCAGCATGACGATCCTGCTTCGCGGCACCGAGCCCGAGGACCTGATCAAGTTTGGGCTGATTCCCGAGTTCGTCGGCCGGTTGCCGGTGGTGGCGACGCTCGACGAGCTCGACGAGGCCGCGCTGATCCAGATCCTGGTCGAACCCAAGAACGCGCTGATCAAGCAGTACCACAAGATGTTCCGGATGGAAGGCGTGGAGCTCGAGATCCGCGAGCTTGCACTGCGCGCCATCGCCCGCAAGGCGCTCGCGCGGAAGACCGGCGCGCGAGGGTTGCGCTCCATTCTGGAGCAGGTGCTGCTCGATGTGATGTACGACCTTCCGTCGATGTCCAATCTGGCGCGTGTCGTTGTCGACGAATCGACGATCGCCAACGACGGCAAGCCGTTGATGATGTTCGCCGATTCACCGAAGGTCGCCGCCGCGCAGTAGGACGGCGGGGATCAGCTTTCGGCATAGACGCCGCCGCCGCGCCAGCGCGTGCCGCTCTTCACCGCAAGTCACTGATTTACCGAGGGCCCGGGGGCCCGGCCGTGCGGTGTTCGCCGCGGTGGCGCAAAGCGCCCCGGCTGGAACGCCGGGCGCGGCAATGCACTCCAACGGTCGCAGCGGATGTTGGCGCGTTGTTTGCTACATTCGAGTGGTTTAGACCGCTGGCGGGTCATCCGCACCGCCTATCCCGCTTGACAGCCACGGTCGCCGGCCCCATTTTCATCGATGACTCTCTCACCTGAGGCACGCATGGCCAACGATACCGACCTGCCCAACGACGTGACGACGCTCCCCTTGCTGCCGTTGCGGGACGTCGTCGTGTTTCCGCACATGGTCATCCCGCTGTTCGTCGGCCGCCCCAAGTCGATCAAGGCGCTCGACGTCGCGATGGATGCGGGGAAGCACATCCTGCTCGTCGCCCAGAAGCAGGCGTCGAAGGACGATCCCGCGGCCGCGGATCTCTATGAGCTCGGCAGTGTCGCGACTGTGCTGCAGATGCTGAAACTGCCCGACGGCACGGTGAAGGTGCTGGTCGAAGGCACGCAACGCGCAAAAATCCACAGCATCGAGGATCTCGGCGACTATCTAGCCGCCGAGGCACAGCCCATCGCCGGCGAGCCGGGCACCGTCCACGAGGTCGAGGCGATGCGGCGCGCGCTGCTCACGCAGTTCGACCAGTACGTCAAGCTCAACAAGAAGATCCCGCCGGAGATACTGACATCGATGTCCGGCATCGACGACGGCGGACGGCTCGCCGACGCCATTGCGGCCCACTTGCCGCTCAAGCTCGAGCAGAAGCAGCAGATCCTCGAAATGAGCGACGTCGGCAAGCGTCTCGAGCATCTTCTCGGCGTCCTCGAGGGTGAAGTCGACATCCTGCAGGTCGAGAAGCGCATCCGCGGCCGCGTGAAGCGGCAGATGGAGAAGAGCCAGCGCGAGTACTACCTGAACGAGCAGGTGAAGGCCATCCAGAAGGAACTCGGCGAAGGCGACGAGAACGCCGACCTCGAGGAAATGGAAAAGAAGATCAAGGCCGCGCGGATGTCGCGCGAGGCCGAAGCCAAGGCGATGGCGGAGCTCAAGAAGCTGCGGATGATGTCACCGATGTCGGCCGAAGCGACAGTCGTGCGCAACTACATCGATACGCTGCTCGGCCTGCCGTGGCGCAAGAAGAGCAAGATCAGCAAGGATCTCGCCAATGCGGTCAAGGTGCTGGACGCTGACCACTACGGGCTGGAGAAGGTCAAGGAGCGGATCGTCGAGTACCTGGCGGTCCAGCAGCGCGTGGACCGTCTCAAGGCGCCGATCCTTTGCCTCGTCGGACCGCCCGGCGTCGGCAAGACGTCGCTCGGCCAGTCGGTCGCCAAGGCCACCGGCCGCAAGTTCGTTCGCATGAGCCTCGGCGGCGTTCGCGACGAGGCGGAGGTGCGGGGCCACCGGCGGACGTACATCGGATCGATGCCCGGCAAGATTCTGCAGAACATGACGAAGGTCGCCGTGCGGAATCCGCTGTTCCTGCTCGACGAGGTCGACAAGATGGGACAGGACTTCCGCGGCGATCCGTCGTCGGCGCTGCTCGAGGTGCTGGATCCGGAGCAGAACAACACGTTCGTCGATCACTACGTCGAGGTCGAATACGACCTCTCCGACGTGATGTTCGTCGCAACCGCGAATACGATGAACATCCCGGCGCCGCTGCTCGACCGGATGGAAGTGATCCGGCTGTCGGGTTACACGGAAGACGAGAAGATCGCCATCGCGAAGCAGTACCTGGTGCCCAAGCAGATCAAGAACAACGGCCTGAAACCCGAGGAGCTGCACGTCGCCGAAAGTGCGCTGCGCGACATCGTCCGCTACTACACACGCGAAGCGGGCGTGCGCAGCCTCGAGCGCGACATCAGCAAGATCTGCCGCAAGGTCGTCAAGGCACTGCTGCTGAAGCAGAGCGACGGCAAGGTGCGCAAGGCGCGCGGCCCGGTCGACATCAATTCGAAGAACCTCGACAAGTACCTCGGCGTTCGTCGCTTCACGTACGGCATTGCCGAACGGCGTAACCAGGTCGGCCAGGTCACCGGGCTCGCCTGGACGGAGGTCGGCGGCGATCTTCTGACGATCGAGTCGGTCGCGCTGCCCGGCAAGGGCAAGACGACCACCACCGGCAAGCTCGGCGAGGTGATGAACGAATCGATTGCCGCCGCGCTGTCGGTTGTCCGGCACCGCTCCAAGCAGCTCGGAATTCCCGCGGACTTCTATACGAAGACGGACCTGCACATCCACCTGCCCGAAGGTGCGACACCAAAGGACGGGCCGTCGGCGGGTGCGGCGATCGTCACGGCGATGGTCTCGATCCTCACCGGCATCCCGGTACGCTGCGACGTGGCGATGACGGGCGAGATCACGCTGCGCGGCGAAGTACTGCCGATCGGCGGGTTGAAGGAGAAGCTGCTCGCGGCGGGGCGCGGCGGCATCAAGACGGTGCTGATTCCCGAAGAGAACGTGAAGGATCTCACCGAGATTCCCGACGAGATCAAGAACCGGCTCGACATTCATCCGGTGCGCTGGATCGAGCAGGTGCTCGAGCGGTCGCTCGAGCGTCAGCCCACGCCGATCGCCGACGAATCCGGCAAACCGGAGACGCCCGTTCCGCCGACAACGGGCACCGACGACAAGAGCGCGGTCATCAAGCACTGATCGTGCGTCATTGACGACGGCGGGCGCGACGCGCCCGCCGTTTTTCTTTTCCGACTTCGCGCAGCCGCGCACGCCCGACTTCGCGCAGCCGCGCACGCATCGGCGCCAACGTTCGGCCGCGGAAATCCCGACGCGCGTCGCGCAACGCTTGACACCCGGAAAATACGGGCGCTATAACGTGTTCAGACATTCGCGCGTCGATGCTCGAACGCGCTTCCCTGATTCGGTGCAGTGCCCGTCCTCGTCGCGGCAACGCATGCAAGCTTTCTGAAAGGAATCCTCGTGAACAAGTCCGAAATGATCGATGCCATTGCGCGGCACGCCGACATCTCCAAGGCCGCCGCCGGGCGCGCGCTGGACGCCACGGTCGGCGCCATCAAGACGTCGCTGCGCAAGGGTGACATCGTCACGCTCGTCGGCTTCGGATCGTTCTACGTCGGCAAGCGCTCTCCGCGCGCCGGACGCAATCCTCGAACCGGTGACGCGATCAGGATCAACGGCGGCAAGGTGCCCAAGTTCCGTGCTGGAAAAGCGCTGAAGGATGCGCTAAACTAGCGCGCTTCCTGGCGCCGCGGGGCTCTTCTTCGCAGGGTCGCAAACGCCGGGGGCGCGACAAGCGCGTCGGCAAGTCCGGTTGGCCTGCAAGGATCGCATCGTTCGTCCGGGTGCTTAGCTCAGCTGGTAGAGCGTCGCCCTTACAAGGCGAATGTCGGCGGT
>JBDTNI010000249.1:0-4301 GCA_039933815.1 Betaproteobacteria bacterium | reverse complement strand
CGACGTGTTCTCGGTACGCGAATACCCGAAGAATTCGTGGGTGGCCGCGATGTCGGTCGCGATCAGCAGGCCGAAATGCGACCCCGCGCCCAGCGTGCATTGCGATGCCAGCGTGAACGCCACGCTGGTATTGGCCGGGACGGTGACGTCGCTACAGGGCTTGGCGCCTGGCGTCAGCGTATTGTTCGCGTCGAAATAGTCCACGCTGACGGTCAGGTCGGAGGCGTCGGGGTTGTACAGCGTGACGGACGTCGTGAAGGACGTCGTGCTCGCTACCAGCGGAAATACGATCACCTTCGACGCGCCGAAGGCGGTCTGGGCCACTGCCGGCGCGCTTCCGAGCGCGCCGCAGATCACGGCAGCCGCGATGGCTTCGCGGACACCGCGCATTCTCGATGCAATCATTGCACTCTCTCCCGATGAAGCTGTGTTCGAATGGCGCGATGGGCCGAAAAGGGCGGCAAAACGCCTTTGTATGGACGATCCGCGCATAAAAACGAAGTCGAGCGCGCTAATTCTCGTCGGTACAAGCCGAAAGCAACTTCCGCGCCAACATCATCCAACCTCTCCTCCAGCCACACACAAAAAATCCTGATCGCGTCGTGAACCAACATCGTTCGACTGAACGCTTTGTGCACTACGAACTGCCCGTAACACTCGGCGACGGCGGCTGCGGCGACGCCGTCCCGGCCGCGGAGGCGCGTCCGGGCGCGGATCGCGAACGGGCGTGGCGTTTTTGCGTCGCGCCGATGATGGACTGGACCGATACGCACTGCCGCTATTTCATGCGATCGTTGTCCGGGCGCGCGCGTCTTTATACCGAAATGATCACGACGCCCGCACTTCGGCACGGCGATGTCGCAAGGCACCTCCACTTCGATCCCGCGGAGCATCCGGTGGCGCTGCAACTCGGGGGTAGCGATCCATCGGAGCTCGCGCACGCGGCGAGGTTGGGCGAGCGCTGGGGCTACGACGAAATCAACCTGAACTGCGGATGCCCGTCCGAGCGCGTGCAGACGGGGAGCTTCGGCGCGTGCCTGATGGCAGAGCCCTTGCTGGTCGCCGACTGCGTGCGCGCGATGCGCGATGCGGTGAGCGTGCCGGTGACGGTCAAGCATCGGATCGGCCTCGGCGATGGCGCCGACTACGGATTCGTCAGGGACTTCGTCGGCACGGTCGGAGGTGCCGGGTGTGACGTCTTCATCGTGCATGCGCGCAACGCCGTGCTCAAGGGACTGTCCCCGAAAGAGAACCGCGAGATCCCGCCGTTGCGGCACGAGTACGCGCGTGCGCTGAAACGCGATTTTCCCGCGCTGACGATCGTGCTGAACGGCGGCATCGCCGATTGGCCGGCCGTGGATCGCGCGCTCGACGGCGTGGATGGTGTCATGCTCGGTCGGGCCGCGTACCACGACCCGTACCTGCTGGCCGGCGTGGACGCGCGCCTGTTCGGCGCGGGCGAAACACCGCCGTCACGCGCGGTCATCGTCGACCGGATGGTCAAGTATGCCGAAACGGCGGTCGCCCGCGGCACGCCGCTCCGCGCGATTGCGCGCCACGTATTGGGGCTCTATCACGGCGTGCCGGGCGGGCGGCGTTTCCGGCAGGTTCTGTCCGATGCGAGGCGGCTGCGCGACGGCGACGCCTCGCTGCTCCACGACGCGTGCCCGGCGCCGAACTGACCGCCGCCGTCGTTGCTAGTGGCCCGTCGCCGTGATGTTGCGCATCGGATGCGTCTCGTCGTCGAGCTCTCGCCGGTCGGCGGCGCGCAGCGTCACGCTGACATCGTGTTCGCGCCCGTCGTCGGTGACGGGGAAGCGGTCGCCGTCGACGCAGGCTCCGTCCACGGTGATGTCGACCGCCCCAGACGCTATTCGCATCGGATTCTCGACGCGAATCACGTACGTGGCGGTGCCGCGGCGATAACGTACGGTGTACGAAGGCCAGTCGCGGGGGATGCAGGGTACGACCTGCATCGATTGTCCCTGCACGCGGATCCCCAGCAGGTACTCGATCGCCGCGCGGTACAGCCAGGCAGCGGCGCCGGTGTACCACGACCAGCCGCCGCGTCCGGTGTGCGGGGGCTCGCTGTAAACGTCGCCGGGAACGACGTAGGGCTCGATCTTGTAGCGATGTGCGCCGCCGCGCGTCGACGCGTGGTTGATCGGATTCAGCATGCCGAAGAGCTCGAATGCGCGATCACCGTCGCCCTGCATTGCGTACGCGATCACGCACCACGCAGCGGCGTGCGTGTACTGCGCACCGTTCTCGCGTACCCCGGGAAGGTAACCCTGGATGTAGCCGGGGTCCGGATCGCTCGCCGTAAAGGGAGGCGTGAACAGGAGCACCATGTCGTCGCCGCGCTTCACCAGGTATTCCGAAACGGCTTCCATCGCCTGGCGCGCGCGGGCGGGATTGGCGGCACCGGAGATCGTCGCCCAGCTCTGCGCGATCGAATCGATGCGGCATTCGCGGTTCGATGCCGATCCGAGCGGCGTCCCGTCGTCGAAGTAGGCGCGGCGGTACCACGCGCCGTCCCACGCGCTCTGATCCAGCGCGCGTTGCACTGACGCTGCGTGCGCGAGCCAGCGGTCGGCGCGCGCCGACTCGCCACGCGACGCTGCGATCGGCGCGAACTGGCTCAGCGTCGAATACAGGAACCAGCCGAGCCACACGGACTCGCCGCGACCTTCGATGCCCACGCGGTTCATGCCGTCGTTCCAGTCGCCGCCATGCATCAGCGGGAGGCCGTGAATGCCGGTGTCGAGGCTCACATCCAGCGCGCGGGCGCAATGCTCGTAAACGGTTGCCGTCTCCGACGACGGCTGCGGCTCGGCGTAGAGGTCCTCGCGGTGCGGCGGGACCGCTGCGCCTTCGGTGAACGGGACGAGTTCGTCGAGGACCGCGGTGTCGGCGGTGGTCGCCACGTAATGCGCGGTCACGAACGGCAGGAATACGCGGTCGTCGGAAAAGCGCGTACGTACGCCGCGGCCCGACGGCGGATGCCACCAGTGCTGCACGTCGCCTTGCGGGAATTGGTGCGCGCACGCCCGGACGATATGCGCGCGCGCCTCGCCGGGCGCGGCCACTGCCAGCGCCATCACATCCTGAAGCTGGTCGCGGAATCCGTAGGCGCCGCCGGCCTGGTAGAAACCTGCGCGCGCGAACAGCCGGCACGCGCGTGTCTGGTAGAGCAGCCAGCGGTTGACGAGAATGTTGGTCGCGCTGTCCGGCGTTTCGACGGTGAGCGTGTCGAGCACGTCGTCCCACGCATGTGTCACCTCCTTGAACATCGCAGCCGTGTCGGCGCGCTGGAATCGTGCGACGAGCGCGCGGGCGGCGTCCTCGCTGTCTGCTTCACCGAGGACAAAGTGGAGGCGCAGGCTGGCGCCGGGCGGCACGCTGACGCGTCGCTGCAACGCGCCGCAGGGATCGAGGCCCGCGCCCGCCCGCCCGGACAGCTTGCCGCCGCTGATGAGCGACGCGGGCGCATCGAGCCGGCCGTTGCGTCCGAGAAATTCGGAACGATCGCACGTCATTGACGTGATCGTGTCATTGCACGACAGAAATGCGGAACGGCCACCGAATTCCCGGTTGCGCGGATTGCGTGCGTAAATGGCGCTGCCTTCGGCGTCCGCGGTGGTGACGATGAACGGCGCGTTCGCGACGCGCGACGCTCCGAGCGACCACTCCACGTACGCGGTGATGGCGAGTTCCACGGTCGCATCGCCGTCGTTGGTCAGGACGAGGTTCGAGATCTTGATGGGTGCGTCGACGGCGACGAATTGGGTGAGCGTGCTGCGAATGCGATGGACGATGCTCTCGAAGCGCACGTATCCGGCGCCGAACCGCGCGACGTAGCTCGCGTCGTCGATGCGTATCGGCAAGGCGGTCGGCGTCCACAGCATGCCCGTCGCGACGTCCTGAACGTAGAGCACTTCGGCCGGTGCCGCGGTGACCGGATCGTTCGACCACGGCGTCAGCTGGTTTTCACGGCTGTTGCCGGCCCACGTGAATCCCGCGCCCGATTCCGACGCCTGAAACCCGAATTCTGCGTTGGCGACGACGTTGATCCATGGCAGCGGCGTCTGCTGGCCTTTCGACAGCACGACAACGTATTCGCGCCCGTCCTGCGTGAAGCCGCCGAGGCCGTTGAAGAATCGCAGCCGGGGGACTTCGATGCGCTCACCGACGGGACGAGGTGCGGGCGGCGGCGGCGCCGCTAACGTGGGCAGCGCATGCCGGACTCGCAGCAGCTGCTCGACGAGATTGCCCTGGGCGCTGGCGACGACTGCGCGCGC
>JBDTNI010000248.1:0-4308 GCA_039933815.1 Betaproteobacteria bacterium | reverse complement strand
TCGTGCGCGGCGACGTCACGGCGGAGGCCGACGTCGAGCGCATCGTCGCCGAGACTCGCGCAGCCTTCGGACGCATCGACGTGCTCGTCAACAATGCGGGCGGCATGCTGGGGCGTATCCGCATCGAGGACTACACGATCGCCCACATCGACCGCGTGCTGGCGCTCAATGTGACGCAGGTCGCGCTCTTCATGCGCGCGGTGGTGCCCGGCATGCGGGAACAAAAGTGGGGCAACGTCATCAACGTCTCGTCGATCGCCGCGCGCAACGGCGGCGGCGGCGGGGCGATCCTCTACGCTGCGGCGAAGGGCTTCGTGTCGACGGCGACGCGCGGATGGGCGAAGGAGGTCGTCGGGGACGGGATTCGCGTCAACGCCGTTTCGCCGGGGGTCATCACGACGCCGTTCCACGAGCGCTACTCGACCGCGGCGCAGCTCGAGGCGATGCGCGCGACAGTGCCGATGAACCGGCTCGGCGCGGCGGACGAGTGCGCGGGGACGTTCCTGTATCTCGCGTCCGACGCACTGTCGGGCTACGTCACGGGGCAGGTGATCGAGGTCAACGGCGGCCAGTACATGCCGTGATCTAGCGTCCTGCCCCGTAAATTCGCTCGATAGTTCGCGGCGAAATCGGCCGCCATGCTGCGTTGCCCGGCATCACGGTAGCACGGGCTACGGCGTCGGCCAAGCGTCTTGCCTGGCAGCCGATTTCATCCGCTCCTTTATCTTCGGAACTTACGGGACAGGACCCCAGCGCGGGAGCGCGGCGACCAGCGGCGCGAACGACGTCAGGTTATCCAGGATGAAATCCGGCGGCGCTGCGTGGCGTTCGGTGGGCATTCCGTCGCGGTTGATCCAGAACGTTGTGAAGCCGAAAGCCTTGGCGCCCGCTGCATCCCATCCGTTCGACGACACGAAACCGATGTCCGCAGCGTCGACGCCGAGCGCGGCGACGGCAAGCGCGTAAGCCGCGGGCGCCGGCTTGTAGATGCCGGCGTCGTCGACGGACAGCACGCCATCGAGATGGGGTGCGAGCGAGGACGACCGCACGACGGACTCCAGCATCGATCGCGTCCCGTTGGAGAGGATGAAGCGGGGCGACGGCGCGAGCGCCTCGAGCGCGGCGACGGCGTCGGAGAACGGCGCCAGCGTGTCATAGGCCGCGAGCAGGCGTTGCCGGTCCTGTACGTCGAGCGGAAGCATCAGTTGCGAGACCGCGTAGTCGAGCGCCTTCGCCGTGAGCACGGCGAAATCATCGCGTGGTTGCGTGGCGGACATCATCAGCGATTGCAGCCACGTGTACTGCAGTTGCTTCGTCCGCCAGACCTGCGACAGCATCGCGCCCTGGCCGGGCGCCAGCGATTCCGCTAGCGACATGATGGAATGAACGTCGAACAGCGTTCCGTACGCATCGAACACGTACGCGCGCAATGGGCGGATTTGCATGCGGGTCCGTAAAAAAAAGAGGGGTTACACTTGCGCGTAACCCCTTGGTTCATGTGGTGGGCGATACTGGGTTCGAACCAGTGACCCCTGCCGTGTGAAGGCAGTGCTCTACCACTGAGCTAACCGCCCCGCGAACCCAGACAGGAGCCGCGATTTAACCATAGTGACCATGGCAGTACAAACCGGAATTTGACGTTTGTATAGGCCCGTCCTGGACAGATTGGCACCATTTTGGTGCGAACAGGTTGCATCCGGGCGTCCTGCAAGTGCGAACGGAACTTGACCGCGCTCTAGCCCGATTGTTCTACAACGCTTTTTGCCACCTGGCGCAGGGGTTGCTTTGAGGTAGTGCCGCGTTGTCCAAACCATGCTGTCATCCCCACCCTTTGATGAAATGCGTACCACCGAAGGTACGCTTCGTCCTCACTACCGCGCCTTTGCCGACTGGCTCGAGCGAACGCCGCCCGATCGCATCGCGCAAAAGCGTGGTGAGGCCGAGCGGATCTTTCATCGCGTCGGCATCACGTTCGCCGTGTATGGCGAGCAGGCGGGGACGGAACGGCTGATCCCTTTCGATCTCGTTCCGCGGATCATTCCCGGCGCGGAGTGGTCGCGGCTCGAGGCGGGGCTGATCCAGCGCGTCCGCACGCTGAATCTGTTCCTCCACGACATCTATCACGAGCAGGCGATCCTGCGCGCGGGAATCATCCCCGCGGAGCGCGTGCTCGGCAATGCGCAGTTCCGGCCGGAGATGGTCGGCGTCGACGTGCCGGGCGGCATCTACGCGCACGTCGCCGGCGTCGACGTGGTGCGGGCCGATGGCGGCCGATACTTCGTGCTCGAGGACAACCTTCGCGTCCCCTCGGGCGTGTCGTACATGCTCGAGAACCGCAAGATGATGATGCGGCTGTTTCCCGAACTCTTCGCGACGCGCTCGATACTGCCGGTGCAGCACTATCCGGACATGCTGCTCGAGAACCTGCGCGCGGTCGCGCCGGCCGCCGAAGAGCGCCCGACCGTGGCGGTGCTGTCACCGGGCGCCTACAACTCCGCGTACTTCGAGCACGCGTTTCTCGCCCAGCAGATGGGCGTCGAACTCGTCGAGGGTCGCGACCTTTTCGTCCAGGACGATACCGTCTTCATGCGAACGACGCGCGGACCGCAGCGCGTGCACGTGATCTACCGGCGCGTCGACGACGATTTCCTGGACCCGCTGGCGTTTCGGCCCGACTCGATGCTGGGTGTACCGGGCCTTTTCGCGGCCTACCGCGCCGGCCGCGTCACGCTCGCCAACGCGATCGGCACCGGCGTTGCCGACGACAAGTCGATCTATCCGTACGTGCCGGCGATGACGCGCTTCTACCTGTCCGAGGAGCCGATTCTCGAGAACGTCCCGACGCTTGTGCTCTATCAGGACGAGGATCGCGCCAACGCCCTCGCCAATCTCGACAGCCT
Source organism: Betaproteobacteria bacterium (assembly GCA_039933815.1). Classification (GTDB taxonomy): domain Bacteria; phylum Pseudomonadota; class Gammaproteobacteria; order Burkholderiales; family Casimicrobiaceae; genus VBCG01. Next base: position 1,408 of record JBDTNI010000248.1, on the reverse strand, counting down.
GGTGGTCAAGGAAGTGCACGGGGCGGGCGGCTACGGCATGCTGATCGGCCCTGCTTCCACCGTGGCCGAGCGCGAGGCGTTCCGTCAGCGAATCATCGCCGAGCCCGAGCGCTACATCGCGCAGCCCACGCTCGCGCTGTCGACGTGCCCGACGTTCGTCGCGGCGGGACTCGCGCCGCGGCACATCGACCTGCGGCCCTATATCCTCACGGGCAAGGGCAGCGCGCTCGTTCCCGGCGGGCTGACGCGCGTCGCGTTGCGCGAAGGGTCGCTCGTCGTCAACTCGTCGCAGGGCGGCGGCACGAAGGACACGTGGGTGCTGGCCGGCGAGGAAATCGTAGGAGTCTGACGCGATGCTCTCCCGCACCGCCAACGAGTTGTACTGGATGGCTCGGCACATCGAGCGCGCGGAGAACACCGCGCGCCTGCTCGACGTCACGTACCGGACGTCGCTGCTGCCCTACAACGTCGGTGAGCCGGGGCTCGCGTGGGCCGACCCGTGGGCCGTGCCGCTCGTCACGCTCGGCGTCGCGACGACGTATTACCAGCGGCATCCGGACCTGACGGCGGAAAACGCGTTGCGGTACATGATCCTGGACCCGTCGAACACGTCGTCGATCTATCAGTGCCTGCGCGCGGCTCGCGAGTCCGCGCGTTCGGTGCGGGGCGCGATCACGTCGGAGATGTACGAAGACCTGAACACGTCGTGGATCGAGATGCGGGCGTACGACTACGAACGGATTCAGGCGAATGGCGTGTCGGACTTTCTGGACTGGGTCAAGATGCGCTCGCACCTGTTCCGTGGCGTGACCTTCGGAACGATGCTGCGCGACGAGGCCTATCACTTCATCAGGCTCGGTACGCACATCGAGCGCGCCGACAACACGGCGCGCATTCTCGACACGAAGTACCACATACTGCTGCCGTCGATCGACGATGTCGGCGGCGCCGTCGACTATTACCAGTGGGCGTCGCTGCTGCAGTCGCTGTCCGGCTTCGAGGCATACCGCAAGATCTACAGCGACGTGATCTCGCCGCGCCGCATCGCCGAGCTCCTGATCCTTCGCGACGACATGCCGCGCTCGCTGCACAGCTGCATGAACTTCATCCACGACACGCTCGGCATCCTGTGCGACGCGCAGACGCGCGAACTCGCACGGCAGGCCGGCGAGCTGCACGCGCGTTTGCACTACGGCAGGACGGACGACATCATCGAATTCGGATTGCACGAGTACCTGATGGAGTTTCTCGATCACATCTCTGAACTTGGCGCCGAGGTGAGCCGGGCATTCCTCGTTCCGACGCTGAAACCCGCCGCCGACCTCTCGTCGACCGGCGCGCGACTGCGCGCAATCTCGGTGCGTGCGACCGACTCGGTGCGTTAGTATTCGTCGCCTTTCTCCTTTGG
>JBDTNI010000247.1:0-4310 GCA_039933815.1 Betaproteobacteria bacterium | reverse complement strand
AACTCGCGGCTGCCCGCGTTCGCGCGCTTTCCGTGGACGTGATCGCGGCGAGGATCGACGATCGCTTCCGGCTCCTGACCGGCGGCGATCGAACGGGTCTGCCCCGCCAGCGGACGCTGCGCGCGCTGATCGACTGGAGCTACGAACTGCTGACGCCGGCCGAGGCGGCGCTGTTCCGTAAGGTTGCCGTGTTCGCGGGCGGCTTCACGCTCGAAGCGGCCGAGCGCGCCGGCGGTGATGACGGCGAGGATGCGGACGTCGTCGGCACCCTCACCCATCTCGTCGACAAATCGCTCGTCGAGCGCGACGCGACCGGCGATCGGTACCGGTTGCTCGAGACGGTCCGGCAATACGCGCGCGAACGACTTGACGACGCCGGCGAAGCGGCGTCGCAGCGCACGCGGCATGTGGCGTTTTACCTCGAATACGCGCAGCGCGCGCGACCCGGATTGATCGGTCCCCAGCAGGCGGAGTGGCTCGCGCGGCTCGACGCGGAACGGGAAAACGTGCTCGCGGCGCATGCGTGGTCGTGTGAAGCGGACCTCGCCGGGTGCGAGGGCCTGCAACTCGTTTCGGCGCTGCGGCGCTACTGGATCTTCCGCGGGCTGCTGGCACTCGGGCTGACGATCACGCTCGAAGCGCTCGCGTGCCCTTCGGCCCAGGAACCGACGCTGATTCGCTGCGAGGCGCTGCTCGACGCCGGGCAGCTCGGGGCCTACATGGGACGCTACGAACAGGCGCAGCATCACCTCGAGCAATGCCTGGCGATTGCACGGACCCTCGATGACAAGGTGCGCATCTCGGCAGTGCTGCAACCGCTCGGACTCGCACTGCTCGGGCGCGGCGAATTTGCCTCAGCGCGCCGTCACCTGCAGGAGGGACTGGAGCTCGCCGAGGAGCTCGGGACGCCGCGCGAGATCGCCGGCGCGCTGAACGCGCTCGCGCAGACCGCGCGGGCCGAAGGCGACCTCGCGACCGCGGAACCGCTGTATGCGCGCGTGCTCGGCATCGCGCGCGAGTCCAGCGACGTCGACATCATCGCCGTGAGCCTGCTGAATCTCGCGATGGTCGCGATCGTGGGCAAGTCCACCGCCGCGGCGCGCGACATGCTCGTGGAGGTGCTCCGCATCGTCGACGAGTCCGGGCTGAAGCCCGCAGCGCTCAGCCTGCTCGAAGTGTCGGCCGGCCTCGCCGCCACGTGCGCCCAGTGGACGCGCGCCGTGCGGTTCTTCGGTGTCGTCGAAGCGCAGATGGCGGAAACGGGCCTCCACCGCGATCCGGCCGACGAGGCGTTCCTCGCGCCGCTCATCGAATCGGCTTTGGCGCACCTGGGTGCCGGCGGTTTCGCCGAAGCGTCCGCAGCGGGTCGGGCCCTCACCTATGACCAGGCCATCGCGGAGCTGCGCGCGTGGCTCGAGCAACCTCAAGCCGTCAGTAATTGACCACCCAGGGGTCGAGCGACTGCACACCGCGCGGCCCGAAGACACTGTCGTTGACCGTCACGTTGATGGCGTACTTGTAGATCCCGAAGTCAGGATGCGTGTCGCGGCAGGCGAACGCAGCCCTCCCCTCCGGCTTGCATTCGAACACCGAACTCCCGAATACGATGCCGTTCGCCGCGAACGCGGCGCCCGCTTCGCCGTCGAGCTTCCACCGGATGTCGACGGCCTTGCCCTTGCCCGGCACGAACACGAGGTCGTAGTCGGTCGCCAATTCGCACGCGAAATAGCGGGGACAACTGACGGTGACGTGCACCGTGCACTGGCGACTGCCGTCGCAATCGAGCTTCTTGGCAACTCGTTCAACGTGAGGTTGGATGACGGCGCAACCGGCAAGCACGATACTTGCGACCGCGACGAGCGCGCGCAGGGATTGGGGCATCTTGGATACGCTCCGTGGACGTGGGCGCTGCATTGTCGCCAAACCCAGTCCGCTTGGGAAGGCGCCCGACAAACCGGGGCCGGGACCAGCCGCAACGAGTGGGGGGAATTCACGCGTTCCGCAGGCAGCGTGACAGTCACTCGATTTCTACAGGAGACGAGCATCATGAATAGCGAAGCCACCGGCGCGCGCCGCAGCGCCACGAATCAGGCGCGCTCTGGCCGAACGCTGGCACGGGGCGCCGCGCTCGCGGCACTGATCGCCGCGGGCGCCGCCGCAGCCACGACGGCCGGCGCGGGCGCCGACACCGCAATCCCGGTCCCGCTGCCCGAACGGTGGGCGCAGGCACGCGACGCGCTCGCCGCGGACAACTCCATGACGCCCGTGGCGGATTCCGACAACGCCGGCCAGCCGGGTTTCGTGCGCAGGGACGGGTCGAGCGCTTCCTCGCGCAAGGACTACGGAATTCCCGCCGCGGAAGTGCTCGGCTTCGCGTTCCTGCTGAATCAGGTCAATCGCCACACGGACGACGGCAGCGATTACCGCAGCAACCTGTCGACGATTCGTCGCAACCTGCACAGCAGCTGGGTCGTCGACAGCGACCCGTTTCGCACCAACCAGCTCGGACACCCGTACCAGGGGTCGATCTATCACGCGTTCGCGCGCTCGGCGGGCCTCGACTACTGGGAATCGCTCGGCTACGCGTTCGCGGGCAGCGCGCTCTGGGAGATCGCCGGCGAAAGCACGACGCCGTCGCGCAACGACCAGATCAACACGGGGATCGGTGGCAGCTTCCTCGGGGAAATCCTGTTCCGGCTCGCCAACCTTTCGCTCGAACACGACAGCCTGCCGCCGTTCTGGCGCGAGGTCGCGGCCGCCGCGATTTCGCCGTCGACCGGATTCAACCGCATCGCGTTCGGCGACCGGTTCAGGCACGTCTTTCCGAGCAACGGGGCCGTCCATTTCAGCCGGCTGCAGCTCGGCTTCAGCGGGACTGCACAGAACGGCTCCGGCACCTCGACAACGACGCTGCGCCGCAATGAAGCGCTGGTCGACTATTCGATCGATTACGGGCTGCCCGGCAAACCGGGTTACACGTACAACCGGCCGTTCGACTACTTCAGCCTCCAGGCGACCGCCTCGAGCGCCAATGGCGCGGAAAGCCTGATGACGCGCGGCCTGCTGCTGGGCAGGGCGTACGAAGTCGGCCACGACTACCGCGGCGTGTGGGGTCTTTACGGCCTCTACGATTACATCGCGCCGCAGACGTTCCGCGTGTCGAGTACGGCGGCCGCGCTCGGATCGACGGCGCAATGGCGCATATCGAACGGCGTCGCGCTCCAGGGAACGGCGCTGCTCGGCGTCGGTTATACGGCGGTCGGCACGACCCGCAGCACGGCAGACAGCGATTATCACTACGGGCTCGCGCCGGAGAGTCTCGTCGCGCTGCGGCTGATCGCGGGGGACCGGGTGGCGCTCGATCTCACGGGACGCGAATATTTCGTGAGCAGCGTCGGCTCGGCTGCGCGGGGAGGGCACGACAACATCGTTCGGCTTGACGCCTCGCTGACGTTTCGCATCTACGAGCGCCACGGCGTGTCGGTTCGGTACCTGCTGAACCGCCGCGATGCGTTCTATCCCGACACGGGCGACAGTTCACAGACACGCGGAACGATCGGCCTGTTCTATACGTACCTCGGCCACGACCGGTTCGGCTACGTGTCGTGGTGAGGCCGCGCGCCCGTCAGTAGCGCGCGTGCCCCGGCGTTCGCGGGAACGGGATCACGTCGCGGACGTTGCCAAGGCCGGTGACGTAAGCGACCGTCCGTTCGAATCCGAGGCCGAACCCGGCGTGCGGCACGGTACCGTAACGGCGCAGGTCGCGATACCAGCCGTAATGCACGGCGTCGAGCCCCGACTCGGCCATGCGGGAATCGAGCACGTCCAGCCGCTCCTCGCGCTGGCTTCCGCCGATGATCTCGCCGATGCCCGGCGCCAGCACGTCCATCGCTGCCACCGTACGCCCGTCGTCGTTCTGCCGCATGTAGAACGCCTTGATCTCGCGCGGGTAGTTCATGACGATCACCGGCTTCTTCGCATAGGTCTCCGACAGGTACCGCTCATGCTCCGACTGCAGGTCGGTGCCGAACGCGACGGGGAACTGAAACTGCTGCTTCGCAGTCGTCAGCGCTTGAATCGCATCGGCATAATCCATCCGCACGAATTCGGAATCGACGATGCCCTGCAGCCTTGCGACGACGCCTTTCTCGATGCGGTCGTCGAAGAACGCCATGTCGTCTCCGCGCTCGCGAAGCACCGCGGCGAAGATGTGTTTCAACAGTGATTCGGCGAGCGTCGCATCGTCGTTGAGGTCGGCGAAGGCGATCTCGGGCTCGATCATCCAGAACTCGGCCAGGTGGCGGCTGGTG
>JBDTNI010000246.1:0-4335 GCA_039933815.1 Betaproteobacteria bacterium | reverse complement strand
GCGCGCGCGCCGCATGAGCCGCACCACCCGCGACGGCCGGCACTTCCCAGTCGCGCGCTGTGCGCAGTGCCGGCCGCGGCCTGCGTTCCTACGCAGCACGTCGCCGTGCGAAAAAAAACGGCGCCCGAAGGCGCCGTTCGAACGTGGTGCGTGCTACTGGCAGGTGATCTTGACTGCCCGGATCTGGCTGCCCGAGCTGATGTTCAGCGTGTAAACCGTTCCAGACGCCGACGTCGGTATCGTAACCGTCGTGGTGGCGCCCGGCATTACGCTCGACCCGGTCGGTGACGGCGTCAGCGCTGCGTTGTACGTGCCGGTTCCACCCGTGACGAGGAACTGGAGGTTGTTGGGGCTCGCACAGTTGATCGTGGCACTTCCTGGCGTTACCGCGAGCGTCGCCGGCGGCGGATCGGCGGTTCCGAATGCGTTGGTGGCCGTCGGCGGCGTCAGCAGCGTGCGGCCCGCCGCGTCGGTGATTGCGAACGTCAGGTTCGTGAAACACGTTCCGTTGGTCGTGATCGTGAAGCCCCCACCGCTGCGCTGAATTGGCGAGCCGGTGATGCTGACAGCGTCCGGGAAGTTGGTCGCGACCGTGTACGGGGGTGTGCCACCGAACACGTAGAACGTCGCGCTCGAGCCGTTGCTGCAATGCGCGGTGTCCGGTCCCGTGAACGTCGTGGTCCCCGTCGGAATCACCGACAGCACGGAGTTGCCGTTGATGAACTGCGCGATCGTGAACTGTCCGACGACGCTGCTGCCGCCCGTCACGTCGGTTGCCCGGATTGTCGCGATCTGCGTCGCGGCGTTGACGGGCACGACGATACGCACGGTGGCCATGCCGTTCTGATCGGTTGTCACCGTCAGCGACTGGACCAGCGGTTGGCCGCTGGCGGTGCTCGACAGCGAATAGTTGCCCTGCACCACGTCGAAGCGCACGTCGCGCCCGGCGAGCGGCGCACCGGCGGGCCCGGTTAACTGCACGGACGCGGTTCCGTCCTGCCCCGAGCAGAGGTCCGCACCCGACGCCCCGCAATTCGGGTTCCCGGTAATTTTGATCGAGGCCGGAAGCAGAAGCGCCGGTTTGACGGTCACCGCAGCCGATGTCGACTGGCCGGAAGCGTCGCGCACCGTCAACGTGACCGGCGTATCGGCGCCGACGTTACCTGGAACGATAATCAACGTATTCTCGGACGTCGTCCCCGCAACGGCCACGGCGGCCTGGTCGCTGGACAGGACCGTGTACGGCTTCGTCCCGCCGGTGATCGTGAACACGAACGGGTTGCCGGAATACGCGGTCGCGACGGCCGGCGTGATCGCGAGCGGCGTGACGACGTTGCCGGGATTGTACGGATTGTTCGGTGCGCCGTTGCCGCCGCCGCACGCAGCGAGCGAGAGCAGGCCCGCCAATCCGGCGAGGGTGAGCAGCGGGCGCAGCCACGCTGAGAGACGGTCTAAAGGCATGTTGGCAATCCTGATGATGTTGTCCTAAAGCTGCGTTTTGACGAAAGACGAATTGGACGTAGCAACAAAGGTCTAGCGGGGTTTGTTCAGATTAAAGCCCACCACCATTCATGACGCAAGCATTTCCCGCGTAAAGGCGTCCTCGGCGGTCCGCGGTGTTGCATTGCGCACGTGTCGAGCGTGCTCGACCGCACGATTGCCGCATTGCAGCATCGCGCGTAACATGGATGGGTTTCGCATCATTTCGGCAACGCAGATCGGCCCGGCATGCTAGAACGGGCGCGCCGCATGCGAATTTCAGGGTACAGCATGGAAAAGACCGCCGGACCTGCCTATCCGCCCGCTGCCCAGGGCCTGTACGACCCGGCGCACGAGCACGATGCCTGTGGGCTCGGGTTTGTCGCCCAAATCAAGGGGCGCAAGACGCACGAGATCATCGCCCAGGGCCTGCAGATCCTCGAGAATCTCACCCACCGGGGCGCAACCGGCGCGGATCCGCTGCAGGGCGACGGCGCGGGCATCCTGATCCAGCTGCCCGATGCATTCTTCCGCCGGGCGTGCGGCAAGCTGTCGATCACGCTGCCGGCGATCGGGCAATACGGCGTGGGCATGGTCTTTCTCCCGCAGGAGCCCGCGTCGCGTATGGCCTGCGAGCAGGAGATCGAGCGCGCGATCTACGCCGAGGGCCAGGTGCTGCTCGGGTGGCGCGACGTGCCGACGGACAATTCCGGCCTGTCGAAGCGGACGCAGGAGGTCGAACCCGTCATCCGGCAGGTGTTCATCGCGCGCGGCGCGCGCGACATGGATCAGGACGCGCTCGAGCGGAAGCTCTACGTGCTCCGCAAGCGGGCAGGACACGCGATCCAGGCGCTGAACCTGCGGCACGGCAAGGAGTTCTACGTTCCGTCGCTGTCGACGCGGACGATCGTCTACAAGGGCATGCTGCTCGCGCACCAGGTCGGCGAGTACTACGTGGATCTTCACGACCCGACGATGGTCTCGGCGCTCGCGATGGTTCACCAGCGGTTCTCGACGAACACGTTCCCGACGTGGGATCTGGCGCACCCGTTCCGGTTCATCAGCCACAACGGCGAGATCAACACGCTGCGCGGCAATTTCAACTGGATCCGCGCGCGCGAAGGCGCGATCGCGTCGACGGTGCTCGGCGACGATCTCGCCAAGCTCTGGCCATTGATCTACGAAGGCCAGTCCGATTCGGCGGCGTTCGACAACGCGCTCGAGCTCCTCGTCATGGGCGGGTACCCACTGGCGCACGCGATGATGCTGATGATTCCGGAGGCATGGGCCGGTAACCCGCTGATGGATGACGACCGGCGCGCGTTCTACGAATACCACGCGGCGCTGATGGAGCCGTGGGATGGACCGGCGGCGATGGCTTTCACCGACGGTCGCCAGATCGGCGCGACGCTCGACCGCAACGGTCTGCGTCCGGCGCGGTTCGTCGTCACCGACGACGACTACATCGTGATGGCCTCCGAGGTGGGCGTCCTCGACATTCCGGAGTCCAAGATCGTCAAGAAGTGGCGGCTCCAGCCCGGCAAGATGCTGCTGGTCGACCTCGAAGCCGGCCGCATCGTCGACGACGACGAACTGAAGCGCACGCTCGCCACGGCGAAGCCGTATCGCGAATGGGTGGACCAGTGCCGCATGCGGCTCGAGGACATGCCGGAGCCCGCGCCGCCGGTGCCGTCGACGGTGCCGCTGCTCGATCGCCAGCAGGTGTTCGGTTACACGCAGGAAGACGTGAAAGTGATCCTGACGCCGATGGCGAAGAACGGCGAGGAGGCGACCGGGTCGATGGGCAACGACGCCGCGCTGACCGTGCTGTCGGATCGTCCGAAGGTCTTCTACAACTATTTCAAGCAGCTGTTCGCGCAGGTGACGAATCCTCCGATCGATCCGATCCGCGAGGAGCTCGTGATGTCGCTGGTGTCGTTCATCGGCCCGCGTCCCAACCTGCTGGCGCTGGATCCCCGCGACGAGCGGGCGGATGACGGCGACGGCTCTGCGGACGGCGACGTGCGCCGCGGGCCGGCGATGCGCCTCGAGGTCGCCCAGCCAATCCTGACGCCCGAGAACATGGAGAAGCTCCGGCACGTCGAGCTCTTCTCCGGCGCCGAATTCCGGTCGATCGAACTCGACATCTGCTATCCGGCGTCGTGGGGCGGAAGCGGGATGGAGGCGGCGCTGGCGAGCCTCGCCGCGCACGCCGAGGATGCGATCCACCAGGGCTTCAACATCCTGATCCTTTCCGATCGCGGCGTTGCCGCCGACAGGCTGCCGATACCGGCGCTGCTCGCGACGGCGGCGGTGCATGAACATCTGGTGAAGCAGGGCCTGCGCACGTCGGCGGGGCTCGTCGTCGAAACGGGCTCGGCGCGCGAGGTGCACCAGTTTGCGCTGCTCGCGGGTTACGGCGCCGAGGCGATCCATCCTTACCTTGCGCTCGAAACGCTCGCGGACATGTCGCGCGAACTGCCGGGCGTCGATGCGAAGGACGCGCAGAAGCACTTCATCAAGGCGATCTGCAAGGGGCTCTACAAGGTGATGTCCAAGATGGGCATCTCCACCTACCAGTCGTACTGCGGCGCGCAGATCTTCGAGGCGGTCGGGCTGCAGCGAAGTTTCGTCGACAAATACTTCACCGGCACGGCAAGCACGATCGAGGGGATCGGGCTTTTCGAAGTGGCCGCGGAGACGGAGCGGCTTCACGAGCTTGCGTTCGGCGACAGCCCGCTGCTGTCGCAGGCGCTCGACGCCGGCGGCGACTACCTCTATCGCGTTCGCGGCGAAGAGCACATGTGGACGCCGGACACGATCGCCAAGCTCCAGCACGCGTCGCGCGCGAATTCG
>JBDTNI010000245.1:0-4346 GCA_039933815.1 Betaproteobacteria bacterium | reverse complement strand
CAGTGCGGGCCGGCCGTTGTCGCACGTGCCCGGCCTCACCAATCCGATGCTGTTCGCGCGCGACCGCCAGGTCTGCGCGTACTGCGGCGGCCGTTTCCTCTACCGCGACCTGTCGCGCGATCACATCACGCCGGCGTCCCGCGGCGGGCGCGATACGTGGATGAATTCGGTGACCGCCTGCCGCCCGTGCAACACCCGCAAGGGCAATCGTGCGCCCGAGCAGGCCGACATGCCGTTGCTGTACGTCCCCTACGTGCCGAACCGCCACGAGCACTTCATTCTGCGCAATCGCCGCATCCTCGCCGACCAGATGGAATACCTGCTGGCCGGCGTGCCGCGGACGAGCCGCCTGCACGCGAACGCCGCTTAAAGCGTGCGGCCGCGCGTGATGTAGCATGGCGCGCAGCGGCGCGCACCGTTTCTCGCGCGAGCGCCGATGCGAGCGCCGACGTCGTACGGTCCCACTTGATCATTCGAAAGGTTTGCAATGCACACACGTCGTAGCTGGCTGGCCTTCGCCGCCGCCGCCGCCGTCCTCGGACTGGCGCTCGGCGCCGTCGCGCCGGCGGCATCCGCGCAGTCGTCGAAACTCAAGGTTGCAGCCGTATACACGGTGCCGGTCGAGCAGCAATGGGTGTCGCGGATCCACAAGGCGCTCAACGCGGCGAAGGAGCGCGGCGAGATCGACTACGTGTTCTCGGAGAAGGTCGCGAACGCCGATTACGAGCGCGTGATGCGCGAGTTTGCCGAGAAGGGCAACGACCTCATCGTCGGTGAATCCTTTGCCGTCGAGGCCGCGGCGCGCAAGGTGGCGAAGGACTACCCGAAGACGGCGTTCCTGATGGGATCGTCGGGCAAGCCACAGGCGCCGAACTTCGCCGTCTTCGACAACTACATCCAGGAACCCGCGTATCTGACCGGAATGATCGCCGGCGGCATGACGAAGACCCACCGGATCGGCATGGTCGGCGGCTACCCGATCCCGGAAGTCAACCGGCTGATGCACGCGTTCATGCAGGGCGCACGCGACGTGAATCCCAACGTCCGGTTTTCGGTGACGTTCATCGGCTCGTGGTTCGACCCGCCGAAAGCCAAGGAAGCGGCGTTCGCGATGATCGAGAACGGCGCGGACGTGCTGTACGCCGAGCGCTTCGGCGTGTCGGACGCCGCCAAGGAGCGCGGCAAGCTCGCGATCGGCAACGTCATCGACACGCAGAAGGAGTATCCGGACACAGTCGTCGCGTCGGCGCTGTGGAACATGGAGCCGACGATCGATCGCGCGCTGAAGGCGGTGAAGAGCAAGACCTTCAAGGCCGAGGATTACGGCCAGTATTCGCTGATGAAGAACAAGGGCTCGGAACTGGCGCCGATGGGGACGTTCGCCTCCAGGGTTCCTGCGGACCTGCAGGCGAAGGTCAAGACGCGCGAGAAGGAAATTCTCGACGGCAAGTTCAAGGTGGCCGTGGTCGAGACGGAGCCGAAGTCGACGGCGAAGTGATCGTGCTGAGACCGCGCTGGCAGCGCCGCCATGGCGCGGCGGGTGGCGACGTAGCGGCAGGACGATGACCGCCGCCGACCCGCCGGCGCTCCGCCTGGCGGGCATCTCCAAGCGGTTCGGCGGGATCGTCGCGAACGACGGGATCTCGCTGACGCTCGGGCGTGGCGAAGTACTCGCGCTGCTCGGCGAGAACGGCGCCGGGAAGTCGACGCTGGTGTCGATCCTGTTCGGTCACTATGTCGCCGACGCCGGCACCGTCGAGGTATTCGGCCGGCCGTTGCCGCCCGGAGTCCCGTCGGCCGCGCTTGCGGCGGGCATCGGTATCGTCCACCAGCATTTCACGCTGGCGGACAACCTGACGGTTCACGACAACGTCGTGCTCGGCACCGAGCGGCTATGGTCGTTGCGTTCCGATCGCGCGGGTGCGCGAACGCGGCTCCTGGCCACCGCCGCGAAGTTCGGTCTGCGCGTCGATCCGGACGCGCGCGTCGGGACGCTGTCCGTTGGCCAGCGCCAGCGCGTCGAGATCCTGAAGGCGCTGTATCGCGACGCCCGGATCCTGATCCTCGACGAGCCGACGTCGGTGCTCACGCCGCAGGAGGCCGCGGCGCTGTTCGCGACGCTGTCGAAGCTGGTCGCCGACGGCCTGTCGATCATCTTCATCAGCCACAAGCTGCCTGAAGTGCTGCGTGTCTCCGATCGCATCGCCGTCCTGCGCGCCGGGAAGCTCGTCGCAACGGTCGATTCGGCGGGGGCGGATGGCGCGAGGCTTGCCGAGCTGATGGTCGGCCGCGCGGTCCGGCGGCCGGTGGCGCGGGACCACGCCCGCGGCGACACCGTCTGCGTGCTGACCGGCGCGCCGGCCGCTCGCGTCGACGGCGATGCGCTCGTCGATGTGTCGCTGTCGTTGCGGTCCGGTGAGATCGTAGGCATCGCGGGCGTTTCCGGCAACGGACAGGAAGCGCTGGCGGAATTGTTGTCGGGACTCGTCGCGGCGACGCGCGGGACTGTCAGGGTCGCGGGTCGTGCGCTGTCCCCGGATCCGCGCAACTGGACCGCCGCGGCGGTGGCGCGCGTTCCGGCGGACCGATTCGCGGTAGGGGTCGTCGCCGACTTCTCGCTGTGGGAGAACGCGATTGCCGAGCGGTATCGAAACCCATTCTCGATTGGAGGCGTACTGCGCCGGCCGGCCGCACGACGTTACGCCCAGGCCATCGTCGACCGTTTCGATGTGCGCGGTGCCGGCCTCGACGCGCCCGCCCGCGCGCTGTCGGGTGGCAACCTGCAGAAGCTGATCCTCGGCCGCGCGCTTACGGGCGGCTTCCTGGATCCCGCCGATTTCGAGCCGGTGCTGATCGTCGTGAGCCAGCCGACGTGGGGCCTCGACGTTGGCGCCGTCGCGGACGTGCATCAGCGGCTGCTGGACGCGTCGGCCCGCGGCGCCGCCGTGTTGCTGATCTCCGACGATCTGGACGAGGTGCTCGCCGTGTCCGACCGGATCGCCGTCATTCACGCGGGACGGCTGACCGACGCGCGCCCTGCCGCCGCGTGGACGCGCGCGGAAATCGGGCTTGCGATGGCGGGCACGCCGCAGGAAGCCGCGCGTGCGGCTTGAGGCGCGCGAGCACTACTCGCGCGTAGCGCTCGTCGCGGCGCCGTTTGCGGCGATCGCGTTCACGCTGGTAGTGACGATGCTGCTCGTCGCGTGGGCGGGCGCTCCGATCGGCCGTACGTACGCGCTGATGTTCGCGGGTGGCTTCGGCTCGCGCTTCGCGTGGAGTGAAACGCTGACGCGTGCGACGCCGCTGATCCTGACTGGGCTCTCGGTGGCAATCGCGTTCCGCGCGCGGCTGTGGAACATCGGTGCCGAGGGCCAGCTTTACGCCGGCGCGCTGGCCGCCGTTGCCGTCGGCGGGTTGCACGGCGGTTCGGGTCCCGAGATTCCGGCATCGCTGCTGTTCCCGGCGATGCTAGCCGCGTCCGTCGTCGCCGGCGCAGTTTTGCTGCTGCTGCCGACGTTGCTTCGCACGCGCTTCGGCGTCGACGAGGTGGTGACGACGCTGCTGCTCAATTTCATCGTTCTTCTGTTCGTGTCGATGATGCTCGACGGACCGATGAAGGATCCTACGGCGCTCGGGTGGCCGCAGAGCGTCGCGCTGCGCGACGACCTGCAGCTCGACAAGCTGATTCCACGAACGCGGGTTCACACGGGCCTCGTGTATGCCGTCGTGCTTGCGGCGGCGCTGGCGTTCGTGCTACGCGCGACGACGTTCGGGTTCGGTATGCGGGCGGTCGGCGCGAGCGCGCGGGCCGCGGCGTTCGCGGGCATTCCCGTGGGCCGCACGATGGCGCTGGTCGCCGTTCTGTCGGGCGGGCTCGCCGGCCTCGCCGGGGCGATCGAGGTCGCGGGACGCACCGGCTATGTGACGCTCGACATGTCGCCCGGCTACGGATACACCGGCATCGTCATCGCGATGCTCGCCGGGCTCAATCCGCTCGGCGTCGTCGCTGCCGCCACGTTCATCGCGGGCGTGCTCGTCGGATCGGACAGCATGAGCCGCGGCGTGTCGGTGCCGACGTACATCGCTGACGTGATCGTCGCCGTGTCGCTCGTGTCGATGCTCGTCGCCACATTGTTCGTCCGCTATCGGCTGCGGCGTCGATGAGCACCCGTCACGCCCGATGACGGTCGCCGACGTCGCCGCCATCTTCGCCAACGCCGATTTCTGGTCGGCGGTGCTTCGCATCGGCACGCCGCTGATACTCGGAACGCTCGGCGCGCTGTTGTGCGAGCGCGCCGGCGTGCTCAATCTCGGCATCGAAGGCATCATGGTCGCCGGCGCATTCA
>JBDTNI010000244.1:0-4351 GCA_039933815.1 Betaproteobacteria bacterium | reverse complement strand
ACCGGATAGTCGCGCGACTGGACCCCGTGGACGAGCCAGTTGCCCACCCCGGGCCACGAGAAGATGGTCTCGGTGAGAATCGCCCCGGAAAGCAGCAGTCCCACCTGCAAACCGACAACGGTGACCACCGGAATGAGCGCGTTGCGAAGTGCATGCACGACGATGACGCGCCACCGCGGCACACCCTTCGCACGCGCGGCGCGGACATAGTCCTCGCGCAACACTTCCAGCATCGACGAGCGCGTCATGCGGGCGATGACGGCGAGCGGAATCGTGCCGAGCGCGATCGTCGGCAGCACCAGATGAGAAAGCGCAGATCGGAACGCCGCCCGATCGCCTGCCAGCAGCGTGTCGACGAGCATGAGCCCCGTCACGGGCGGCACGTCGAACTCGACGGCGATGCGGCCGGATACCGGTGTCCAGCCCAGCTGCACCGAAAAGAACAGGATCAGCAGCAGCGCCCACCAGAAGATGGGCATCGAATAGCCGGTGAGCGACAGGCCCATCACCGTATAGTCCGCGGCGGTATTGCGTTTCACCGCGGCGAGTATGCCGGCCGGAACACCGAGCGCGATGGCGAACGCGAGCGCAAAGCAGGCCAGTTCGACGGTCGCCGGGAACAGCTGGGCAAACTCGTGCGCAACGCCTTCGTGCGTCGTGAGCGAACTGCCGAGATCGCCGCGTATGACCTGTCCGATGTAGCCGACATATTGGACGGGCAGCGGCCGGTCGAGCCCGAATTCGCGCAACAGCCGCTCGCGGCGAGCCGGATCCATGCCCCGCTCGCCGGATAGATTTTCGACCGGATCGCCCGGGATCAGGTGGATCAGCGCGAACGCGAGCAGCGTGACGCCGATGAAGGTCGGCACGAGCAGCGCTGCGCGCCGGAGAATGAATCCAACCATCGGTTTTGCGCGCCGCGGATCAGCCGGCGTGCCATTCGCAAATCAACCGCTCGCCTTACGCGATGGCGCCGCGCGCGTCCGCGGAGCGCCGTCGCCGGGCTCAAGGTTGCTTTGCGATATCGGCGTTCGTGAAGTAGTGGTGCGCGGTCGCGTCCATCTTGTAGCCCTGCACTTCCTTGCGCAGCGGATCGAAGCGGACCGAGTGCGCGAGCGTGATCCACGGCGCCTCCTCCTTGACGATCACCTGCGCCTGTTCGTAGAGCTTGGCGCGATCGGCCTGTTGCGGCGTCTGCGCGGCCTTGATGATCAGGTCTTCGAACGCCTTGTTGCACCAGCGCGCGACGTTGCCGCCGCCTTTCACCGCCTCGCAGCCAAGCAGCGGCACGAAGAAATTGTCAGGGTCGCCATTGTCGCCGGACCAGCCGAACATCATCGCGGACTGCTCGCCCGTCTTGCTGCGCTTGCGGTACTCGGCCCATTCGTACGTGACGAGCTTCGCCTTGACGCCCACTTTCTCCCAGTCCGCCTGGATCAGCTCGGCCATCCGCTTGCCGTCCGGATTGTAGGGGCGCGTGACCGGCAGGTACCACAGCTCGACCTCGAAGCCGTTCGCGTAGCCCGCCTGGGCGAGCAGTTGCTTGGCCTTGGCCACGTCGTACGCGTAATCCTGAACAGCGTTGTTGTAGCCCCACAGCGTGGGTGGAATGGGATTCTTCGCCACCTGTCCCTGACCCTGGTAGACCGCCTTGAGGATCGCCTCCTTGTTGGTGGCCATGTTCAGCGCCTGCCGCACGAGCTTGCTGTCGAACGGTTTCTTCTCGACATTGAACGCGATGTAGCCGATGTTCAGGCCTTCCTTCTGCTGCACGGTCAGTTGCGGATCTTTCTTCATCTCGTCGAGATCCGCCGGCTTGGGAAACGCCATCACGTGGCACTCGCCCGTCTTCAGCTTCGCGTAGCGGGCGGTCGCGTCGCGCGTGATCGAGAAGATCAGGTTGTCGATCTTGGGCCGGCCGTTCCAGAAGCGGTCGAACGCCTTGTAGCGGATCGTCGCGTCCTTCTGGTAGCTGACGAACTCGAACGGTCCCGTGCCGATCGGATAGACGTCTGCCGCGTTGGGCGTGCCCTTCTTCATCATCGTCTCGAAGTACTCCTTCGACAGGATCGAAGCGAAGTCCATCGCCATGTCGGCGAGGAAAGGCGCCTCGGAGCGCTTCAGTGCAATGCGGACCGTGTAGTCGTCGAGCTTTTCCACCTTGTCGACGATATTCTTCATGCCCATGTCGTCGAAATAGGCGAACGTCTGCCCGGCGGTGAATTTGTGGAACGGATGGCTGTCGTCCGCCATGCGATACCACGAGAACACGACGTCGTCGGCGTTGAAGTCACGCGACGGCTTGAAGTTCGCGTTGCTGTGGAACTTGACGCCGCGTCGAAGCTTGAATGTGTACGTCTTGCCGTCGGGAGCGACCGTCCACGACTCGGCAAGCGCGGGCACGATGTTCGTCGTCCCGATCTGGAATTCGACGAGCCGATTGAAAATCGGCACCGACACCGCGTCGAACGTCGTCCCCGTGCTGAAGAACTGCGGCTGAAAGCCCTCGGGACTTCCCTCCGAGCAGTAGACAAGCGTCCCCTTGGCAAAGACGGGCATCGCGACGATCGCTGCGGTGGCCGCGAGGGCCAGTGCACAGGCACGCACTCGTTGACGGGATATTGTGATCATCGGAACACCTCGGGTTCGAAAGGGGTTGGGATCGGCGCCCGATGCTAGCCGACGCGGCCCGGGGCAGCAATGGGGGCGCGGCGCGCGGCCCGCGTAGCATAAAGGCAAATGCCGGCCGCCACGGACACATTGAGACTCTCGACGGCCCCGCTCATCGGGATGTGCACCAGCCGGTCGCAGGTTTCGCGCGTCAGCCGTCGCAAGCCCTGGCCTTCGGCGCCCAGCACCCAGGCGATCGGGCCCGTCACGTCGGCGTCGAACAACCGCTCGCCGGTCTGGTCGGCACCCACGACCCAGATGCCCCGCTGCTTGAGACCGGCAAGCGCACGGGACAGATTGGTCACCGCGACCAGCGGAATCGTTTCCGCCGCACCGCTCGCCGCCTTGGCTACCGTTGCGTTCAGTCCGACGGCACGGTCCTTCGGAACGATTACCGCTTGTGCGCCAAACGCATCGGCGCAGCGCAGGCACGCCCCGAGGTTGTGCGGATCGGTGACGCCGTCCAGGACAAGGAGCAATGGCGGCTCGTCGATCGCGCTCAGCACGTCGTCGATCGTCACGTACGGACGCTGCGCATCGACGATTGCCACAACGCCCTGGTGTGACGTGCCGCCGGCCAGCGTGGCCAGTCTTGACGAGTCCACGCTGTGAACCTGAATGCCGGATGCGCCAGCCCGCGCGCACAGGTCGCGGATCCGTGCGTCCTGCCGGCTGGCGTCGATATAGATCGCCTCCACCGAGTCCGCCTGCTGGCGCAGCCGCGAGATGACGGGGTGAAAGCCGAACAACGTGCGGGTGGTGGACATTCGGGTCGGATCGGGCGGGGTCTGCCGGCGGTCGGCTCGATGCCCATTCTAGCCGTCGGACGGCGCGCGCTGTGCCAAAATCCCCGGCCTTCGCGGGCCCAACCTGCCGCCTGCTTTCCTTCGCATACCGTGATCGCCGACGACCTCCGCCAGTTCATCGAATCGACACTGCTCGCGCTCGCCGCGCTGCTGCCGATCGTCAATCCGCTCGGGGCCGCGCCCGTCTATCTCGCCAAGACGGTCGACCTCACATCCACCGAACACGCCGACCTGTCACAGCGCGTCGCAATCAACTGCTTTCTGCTGCTGCTCAGCTCCCTTCTCGTCGGCGCGTACGTACTCGACTTCTTCGGATTGTCGGTACCCATCGTGCAGGTGGCCGGTGGCCTTGTCGTGTGCTCGCTCGCGTGGTCGCTGCTCAATCAGCCCGACGAGCCGCTCGAATGGGTGCACGAAGCAGCGAATCCCATCGCGCGACCCGACCTGCGCAGCCGTGCTTTCTATCCGCTGACGATGCCGCTGACGGTCGGGCCCGGTTCGATTTCGGTCGCCATTACCATCGGCGCCAATCAGTCGCAGAGCGTCCGCTCGATGATCGTCAACTCGGCCGCCAACGCGACGGGGATCCTCATCGTGTCGGTCGCGGTGTTCGTCGTATTCCGTTACGCCGATCGCATCATGCGCAAGCTCGGCCCTACCGGCACCGCCGTCCTGCTCCGGCTCTCGGCATTCATCCTGCTGTGCATCGGCGTTCAGATCACGTGGAACGGCGCTTCGGCGCTATGGAGAACGCTCGCGTTCGCCTGATCGGCAAGCCCGCGGGACGCGACGCGGGATCGGCTATAATTCCGCGCTTCGTGCCGGTGTAGCTCAGTTGGTAGAGCAGCGCATTCGTAATGCGAAGGTCGAGGGTT
>JBDTNI010000243.1:0-4357 GCA_039933815.1 Betaproteobacteria bacterium | reverse complement strand
GTCGAGGTCGCGGATGCCCCCGCCCAGCTGGATCGGCACCTCGTCGCCGATGACGCTGACGACCTCCCGGATCGCGAGCTCGTTCTTCGGCCGGCCGGCTACCGCGCCATTGAGGTCGACGAGGTGCAGCCGCTGCGCGCCGAGCTCGAGCCAGTGCCGCGCGATCGCGGCGGGATCCTCCGAGAATACCGTCGCCGCCTGCATGTCGCCCTGGCGCAGACGAACGCAGTGGCCGTCCTTGATATCGATCGCGGGGATGATCTGCATGAACAGGACGGCGAGATGGGGAGCGCGGCGAAAACGCGACGACTACGGGCTTCCGTCCCAGGCGACGAAGTTGGCGAGGAGCCGCAGGCCGGCTCGCTGGCTCTTTTCCGGATGAAACTGCACGGCAAAGATATTAGCCCTCGCTATCGCGCAAGTAAACGGCGCCGGATACGCGGCGGTGCCCACCGTGATGTCGCGCGCGTCCGGCTCGGGCACGAAGCTGTGCGCGAAATAGAACCGTTCCCCGTCTTCGATGCCGGACCAGAGCCGGTGCGCACGCGTCTGCCGGACGGGGCTCCAACCCATGTGCGGGACCTTGAGCCGGTCGCCCGACGCCGGGACCATGTCCTCGTCGCGGAATCGGCGCACATGGCCGGCCACCGCGCCCAGACCGCGGGTCGGCCCCTCCTCGCTGTCGTCGAACAGCATCTGCAGCCCGAGGCAGACGCCGAGAAACGGACGGTCTTCCAGGCACGCTTCGACGACGTCGCGCAATCCGGTCGCGTTCAGCCGGTCCATCGAGTCGGGCATCGCACTCTGGCCCGGCAGCACGACGCGGGAGGCATTGCGAATCGTGGCGGGGTCGTCGGTGACGACGATCGACGCGTCCGGCGCCACATGAACGAGCGCCTTGGCAACCGACCGCAGGTTGCCCATGCCGTAGTCGATGACCGCGACGTCGGGCATCGGCTACAGGCTGCCCTTCGTGGACGGGACGGCGCCTGCCGACCGCGGATCGCGCTCGCACGCCATGCGCAGCGCCCGCGCGAACGCCTTGAAGATCGTCTCGGCCTGGTGGTGCGCGTTGCTGCCGCGGAGGTTGTCGACGTGCAGCGTCACGAGCGCGTGATTGACGAACCCCTGGAAGAACTCGTGGACGAGGTCGACGTCGAAGGTCCCGACAAGCGCCCGAGTGAAATCGACGTTGAATTCGAGCCCCGGGCGCCCCGACAGGTCGAGCACGACGCGCGACAGCGCCTCGTCGAGGGGTACGTAGGCGTGCCCGTAGCGGCGTATGCCCGTCTTGTCCCCGATGGCGCGGCGAAAGGCCTGGCCGACCGTGATGCCGATGTCCTCGACCGTATGGTGCGCGTCGATGTGCAAGTCGCCCTTCGCCGTGACGGCGAGGTCGAAGAGCGCGTGGCGGCCGACCTGGTCGAGCATGTGATCAAGAAACGCAATACCGCTCGCGAGCTCGGTGCGGCCGGTTCCGTCGACGCATAGCCGAACCGAGATCTCCGTTTCGGCGGTTCGGCGGTCGACCTGCGCAGCGCGGAGGGGTGATTCGAACGGAGCGTTCATGCACGTTCCTCGACAAGGGTTGGCACATCCGCGCCCGACCGGCCGAACGCCCGCTGCAGCGTCTGCAACACGGCGTCGTTCTCCGGGGGCGTGCCGACGGTGATGCGAAGACAATTCGCGAGGAGCGGATGCGCACCGTCGAGATTCTTCACGAGGATCCGCGCATCGCACAGCGCCGCGAACCACGTCCGCGCGTCGGGCACGCGAACCAGCACGAAATTGGTCTGCGTCGCGAACGCGCGAAGCCCGGGCAGCGCAGCCAGCGCGCGATGAACGCGCGTGCGCTCCTGCCGCATCTCGTGGGCCTGCGCGGCGAAGACGCCGGCATGCTGCAGCATTACCGGAGCCGCCGCCTGCGTCAGGCTGTTGACGTTATAAGGGGGCCGGATTCTTTCCAGCGCATCGATCCAAGCCGGGTCGCCGCAGACATAGCCGAGTCGCAGGCCCGCCATGCCGACCTTGGATATAGTCCGCACGACAACGACATTCGGGTAGTCGAGCACGCGGGACAGGAACGACGTGTCGGCGAACGCGTAGTACGCCTCGTCGATGGCGACCAGTCCCGGCGCGGCGGCGATCACCCGCTCGATCGCCGCGACGTCGAACGCGTTGCCCGTCGGGTTGTTCGGAAACGCCAGCCACACGAGCGCCGGCCGCTCGCGCGCGATCGCCGTCAGCATGGCGTCGCCGTCGAGCGCGAAGTCGTCGGCGAGCGGCACGCCTACGTACCGGGCGCGTGCGACGAGCGCGTTGCGCCGATACATGACGAACGACGGCTCGGGTGCGAGCACGACCGCGTCCTCGCCCGCGACAGCCGCCGTCAGCAGCTGGATGATTTCGTCCGATCCGTTGCCCACGAGGAGGCCGACGCCGTCGTCCAGCACGAGATGTTCGCGTAATGCACGCTTCACCGCCCGCGCGTCGCTGTCCGGATAGCGATTGACGTCGACACCCGCCAGCGTCTGCGCAAGCGCTGCGCGCAATTCCGCCGTCGGCGGATACGGGTTCTCCATTGCGTCCAGCTTGATCCAGCCGTCGGCGGACGACGCTGCATAGCGCCCGAGCGCGAGCACGTCGGCCCGGATCGTCGCGTCGACGCGCTGGCGGCACCGGTCCGACGTCATTGGATGCGCCGCTTCACGGTTCCTCGAGCCGCGCCAGCGCCGATCGCGCATGCGCGGCGAGGCCCTCGCCCTCGGCGAGCGTCGCGGCAACCGGCGCGAGTGCGCGCGCCGTGGGCCGTGCGATCCTGAGGATGCTCGATCGCTTCTGGAAATCGTAGACGCCGAGCGGCGACGAGAACCGCGCCGTGCGCCCGGTCGGCAGCACGTGGTTGGGACCGGCACAGTAGTCGCCGAGCGCCTCGCTCGAGTAGTGGCCGATGAAGAGCGCGCCCGCGTGCCGCAACAGCGGCAGCAGCGCGTCCGGGTCGGCCACCGCGAGCTCGAGGTGCTCCGGCGCGATCCGGTTGGCGATCGCGCACGCTTCGGCGAGATCGCGCGTGCGGATCACCGCGCCGCGCCTGGCGAGCGAGGCCGCGATGATCGCGGCGCGGGGCATTTCCGCGAGCAACCGCTCGGCGCTGGCGATCACCCGCTCGGCGAGC
Source organism: Betaproteobacteria bacterium (assembly GCA_039933815.1). Taxonomy (GTDB): domain Bacteria; phylum Pseudomonadota; class Gammaproteobacteria; order Burkholderiales; family Casimicrobiaceae; genus VBCG01. Next base: position 1,182 of record JBDTNI010000243.1, on the reverse strand, counting down.
GCCGCGTCCGGCGTCAGCAGGATCGCCTGGGCCATCTCGTCGTGCTCGGCCTGCGAGAACAGGTCGATCGCGACCCAGTCCGGATTGGCCGTTGCGTCGGCGATCACCAGAATTTCCGACGCACCGGCCACCATGTCGATGCCGACGGTGCCGAACACGCGGCGTTTCGCGGCCGCGACGTAGGCGTTGCCGGGGCCGCAGATCTTGTCGACCGCCGTGATCGTCGCAGTGCCGTACGCGAGCGCAGCGATCGCCTGGGCCCCGCCGATCGTGAACGCCCGCGACACGCCGGCCACGTGCGCCGCCGCGAGCACGAGCGGGTTTCGCTCTCCTCCCGGCGCAGGGACGACCATGACGATGTCGCCGACGCCCGCCACGTGCGCGGGGATCGCGTTCATCAACACCGACGACGGATACGCCGCCTTGCCGCCGGGAACATAGAGTCCGACGCGATCGAGCGGCGTGACGCGTTGGCCGAGCTCGGTGCCGTCCTCGGTGCGAAACATGAAGCCGCCGTCCTTCTGCCGCTCGTGGAAATCGCGGATGCGCGACGCCGCCGTCTCGAGCGCACGCCGCTCGACCTCCGGAAGCCCGTCGTAGGCGGCGCGCATCGCGTCGCGGTCGATGGCGAGCTCGTCGACACGCGACGCGACAAGGCCGTCGAAGTGCGCCGTGTAGCGAAGGACTGCCGCATCCCCGTGACGGCGGACATCGGCAATGATCGCACCCACGACGTCGTCGATCGCCGGATCCTGCGCGGCTTCGAAGCGCACGAGCGCGTCGAGCGCGGCATCGAACCCCGCATCGCCCGCGTCGAGCACCCGCAGCGTAAGCACCGGCGCGTGCGCGTTCATGCAGGGGTCGGCTCGGATTCGGGCGTCGCCGTCGCGGCCGCGAGCGCGTCGAGCAGCGGCTTGACGCGCTCGCGCTTCAGCTTGAGGGCGGTCGGGTTGACGATGAGCCGCGCACTGATCGCCACGATGTCCTCGACGGCGACCAGGTTGTTGGCCTGCAGCGTATGCCCGGTCGAGACCAGGTCGACGATCGCGTCGGCAAGCCCGGCGAGCGGCGCGAGCTCCATCGAACCGTACAGCTTGATCAGGTCGACGTGCATGCCCTTGGCCGCGAAATGCTCGCGGGCGATCGTCACGTACTTGGTGGCCACGCGGATGCGGCCTCCGC
>JBDTNI010000242.1:0-4362 GCA_039933815.1 Betaproteobacteria bacterium | reverse complement strand
GATCGACTACATGTACGCGGACCCCGCGGCGCTGAAGACCTACGCGGACTTCGTCGGCATCTCGGAGGCGAAAGCGAAACGCACGCGCGACGATTTCTTTCCGAAGGCGGCGATCAACCCCGACAAAGTCATCGGCCTCGACTCGATCGTCCAGGACGCCGTGGACCTGAAGTTCACGGCCGCGCCACTGTCGAAGGAGCAGCTTGGCGAGCTGATGCAGATTCCGCCGCGATAAAGGACGGCGATGCGCATCGGCCGCACACGCGGGCAGCACCGGTGACCCGTGCGCGCACCCGTGCGTGAACGCGTGAGCACGCCGGACGCGACGCTTGGCCCGCGTGACGCCGTCTCCCCGGCGCCCATCCTCGTCGTCACGGACATCGTCAAGCGTTTCGGTACGGGCGACGACGAGCTTCTTGCCGTCGATCACGTGTCGTTCATCGTCGACGAAGGCGAGTTCGTCTCGATCATCGGCCCTTCGGGCTGCGGGAAGTCCACGCTCTTCAACATCATCGGCGGCCTTGCCGGCGACTATGACGGGCAGGTGGCAGTGGACGGTGAGCGGGTGTCCGGCACGCACGCGGCGTTCGGGATGGTATTTCAGGAAGAGTCGGCATTCCCGTGGCGGTCGGTCATCGACAACGTCGCGTTTCCGCTGGAGCTCGAAGGCGTCGGTCGGCGCGAGCGCCACGAGCGAGCCCGCCGTTTCGTGTCCATGGTCGGGCTCGACGGATTCGAGCGCCGTCATCCCTCCGAGCTCTCCGGCGGCATGCGCCAGCGGGTCGCGATTGCGCGCACCCTCGCGTCGGAGCCTCGCATCCTTCTGATGGACGAGCCGTTTGCTGCGCTCGACGAGCAGACGCGACTGCTGCTCGGCGACAAGGTGCTGCAGATTCACCAGCAACTGCGCCAGACGACGCTCTTGATCACGCACAACATCACCGAGGCAGTGCAGCTTTCCGACCGCGTGCTGGTGATGACCTATCGGCCCGGGCGGCTGAAGCGCACGTTCAGGATCGACCTTCCGCGCCCGCGGACGTCCGAGGTCGTCGGCAGCGACGCGTTCGGCCACTACGTCGCCCAGATCTGGAGCGATCTGCGCGAGGAAGCGAGTCGCGGAATCCGCGACGACGAATCGCGCCAACTGGGGCGTGCGTCGCGATGAGCGCGCGGGCGCGCCTTTCGTATGCGGCGCTCGGCGCGCCGCTGCTCGGACTCGTCACGCTCGTCGGCGTCCTCGCCGCAATCGAGGCGCTGATCCGTGCGGACGTCATCAATCGCTTCGTCGTTCCGACGCCGTCGGAGGTACTGGCGGCCATTCCGCGCATCGTAACCGAGGAGGAGATCCCGCACCGCTTCTGGCAGACGATGCAGGAAGCGCTGTGGGCGAGTGCGCTGCTGATCGTGGCCGGCGTCGGGCTCGGCATGCTGATGTTTCGTTTCCGGCTGCTGCGCAGCGCGTGCGAGACGTGGGTGGCCGCGCTCGCCTCGGCGCCGATCGTGCTCATGTACCCGCTGTTCCTGGTCGTCTTCGGACGCAGCGCGACGACGATCGTCATGATCGGCTTCGTCGCCGGCCTGCCGCCGGTCGTGCTGAAGACGGTCGAGGGGCTGGCGGGCACGCGGCGCGTGCTGCTCGACGTCGGCCGCAGTTTCCGGCTGGGCGACTGGCAGCTGTTCCGCAAGATTCTGCTGCCCGCCGCACTGCCGAGCATCTTCGTCGGGCTGCGCGTCGGCCTGATCTTCGCGCTGATCAACATCGTCGGCGTCGAGTTCCTGATCAACTTCGGCGGTCTCGGTCAGCTGATCAACGAGCTCGCCGAACGTTACGACCTTCCGGGCACGTACGGCGCAATCGGCTTCGTGATCCTCGTCAGCGTGCTCTTCTTCGTCGCCGCCGAGCGCGCCGAGCGATGGCTGCTGCCACGCGCCTGACGTTCATCGCCGCGGCGGCTCCGCGCGCCCCCGCGGTCTGGGTGCTGCGCGCGGCCATCGTCGGCGCCGTGCTGCTGCTCTGGGAGGTCGTCGCGCGCTCGGGCTGGCTGTTCCGCGACGTCGTCCCGACGTTGCCGATGATCGGACGCGCCGTCGTGCGCGTGCTGGGCGACGCGGCGTTCTACTCGAACCTGGTGCTTTCGGGCGGCGAGATCCTCGCGGCGCTGGCGATCGGCGGCGTCACCGGCGTGGGTGCGGGTCTCGTGCTCGGGCGCAGCCGCTTCCTGTCGCGCGCGTACGAGGGATTCATCTACTACCTCGGGCCGACGCCCAAGATCATCTTCTTTCCCATCATGATCCTGTGGTTCGGCGTAGGCCCCGGGTCGAAGGTCGCAATGGGCGCGCTGTCGTGCTTCTTTCCGATCGTCATCAGCGTGGCATCCGGCATGCGCCAGATCGCGCCGGTGCTGATCCGCGTGGGTCAAAGCTTCCGCGCGACGCCGTGGCAGATGACGCGGATGATCTATTTCCCGGCGATGCGCACGCCGATCGTCAACGGCTTCAGGCTCGGCCTCGGCATCGCGATGATCGGCGTGCTGCTCGCCGAGACCAAGCTGTCCAATCGTGGCCTCGGCTTCCTGATCATTCAGTCGTACACGACGTTCGACATGCCGCGCATGTACGCGTTGTTGATCGTGCTGTTCGTGCTGGCGATCGGCCTCAACACGCTGATCGGCCGCTATTCGGTCACGGCGCGGGCGACGTGACGCGGCGCGACCACAGTTCCCAGACCCGCGCGAGCTGCGTGTCGTTCGACGCGGCGGCAAGTGCCGCCTCGGCGTCCGTCAGGTAGGTGACGTCGCCGAGCGCGACCGCCTGCGATTGCAGGCGTGCGTTCATCTCGGCGTAGATCGCGCGATAAACGACCTGCTCGATCGACGCGCCTACGACCGTCGAGCCGTGTCCGCGCATCAGCACCGCCGCATTCGCGCCGAGCGATTCGGCGAGCGCGCGGCCCAGCCGCGCGTCGCGAATCAGCAGGTCGCTGTCGCCCGCGACGTCACGGATCTCGAACAGCGCCGATCCCGTTCCGAGGAACCCGCTCATGTGATAGATGGGCCGCAGCGGCGTGCGCGTTGCCGTGAACGGTATGACGTTCGGCGAATGACTGTGCACGACGGCGACGACATCGGCACGCGCGCGGTAGATCTCGGCGTGAATGAACCGCTCGAGGTATACGCGCCGATCGCCCCCGTCGATCGCGTTCCCGTCGAGGTCGAATGTCAGGATGTCGCCGGCAGACACGAGCGCCGGCGCCATGTTGCGCGCCAGCAGGAAATGCGCGTCGGAACGGTCGTGCCGCACGCTGACGTGACCGAATCCGTCGACGACGCCCTGGTCGTAGAGAATGCGGTTGGCGATCGCGAGCTTCTCGACGAGCGCGGCATCCGGCGCGCCGGGCAATGCAGGCGGTTGGGTCATCGGTGTCTCCATGCTCACAGGGCTACGTGCACGTTCTTCTGCTGCGTGTAGCTCAGCAGTTCGTCGAACGATTCCTCGCGTCCCTGCCCCGACTGCTTGTAGCCGCCGAATGGCGCGCCGAGGAAGTGGCGCCCTGTCGTGTTGATCCAGACGTAGCCGGCGTCGACCTGTGCCGCGCAGCGATGCGCGGTCGCGAGGTCGCGCGTGAAGATCGACGCGCTGAGACCGTAGTCCACGGCATTGACGTCCGCCAGCATCCGCGCCTCGTCGCGCCAGCGCAGCACGCACAGCACCGGCCCGAAGATCTCCTCGCGGGCAACGCGCATCGACGGCTCGACGCCGATGAATACCGTCGGCGGCATGAACCATCCGCCTGCGAGCGCCGGATCGCGCGGGCGCGAGCCCCCGCACGCCAGCGTCGCCCCCTCCTCGACGCCGAGTGCGATGTAACGCTCGACCTTGTCGAGCTGCACCTTCGAGATCAGCGCGCCCATCGTCGTCGCGGGACGCGTCGGAAGTCCGGGCTCGAAACGCCTGACCGCTTCGAGAACTCCCGCGACGACGCGGTCGTGAAGCGTCTCGTGCACGAACAGCCGCGACGTCGATCCGCATGACTGGCCGCACCACGCGAAGTTCATCCCGGCGACGGCGCCCGCCACCGCGCGATCGACGTCGGCGTCCGCGTGAATGATGCAGGCGTTCTTGCCGCCGAGCTCGAGCGTGACGTGCTTGAGGCGCTCGGCGGCGCCGCGGGCGATCGCGCGGCCCGTCGGTACGCTGCCGATCAGCGCCAGCCGCGGGATGAGCGGATGCGCGACCAGCGCTTCGCCACACGGCGCGCCCCCGGTCACGACGTTGACCACACCAGGCGGCGCGCAGTCGCCGACGAGCTCCATCATCCGGTACGACGACAGCGGCGCCTGCTGCGGCGGCTTCATGATCACC
>JBDTNI010000241.1:0-4367 GCA_039933815.1 Betaproteobacteria bacterium | reverse complement strand
CCTTGCCGGCGCCGACCATCGTGTGCAGCTCGTCGATGAAGACGATCGTGCGGCCTTCGTCGGCGGCGATGTCCTTGAGGACGGCCTTGAGGCGCTCCTCGAACTCGCCGCGATACTTGGCGCCGGCGAGCAGCTGCGCCATGTCGAGCGAGAGCACGCGCTTGTTCTTGAGCGTCTCGGGCACCTCGCCGTTGATGATGCGCTGCGCAAGACCTTCGACGATCGCCGTCTTGCCCACGCCGGGTTCGCCGATCAGCACCGGATTATTCTTCGTGCGCCGCTGGAGGATCTGGATGGTCCGGCGAATCTCGTCGTCGCGACCGATCACCGGATCGAGCTTGCCCTGCCGGGCGCGTTCGGTGAGATCGATCGTGTACTTGGCGAGCGCCTCGCGCTGGCCTTCCGCTTCCTGCGAGTCGACGCCCGCGCCGCCGCGCACCGTGTCGATCGCCGCTTCGAGCGACTTCCGCGTTAGTCCCTGCTCGCGGAGCAGCCGCCCCGTCTGTCCCTTGTCGTCGGTCAGGGCGAGCAGGTAGAGCTCGCTGGCGATGAACTGGTCGCCGCGCTTCGTCGCTTCCTTGTCGGTGACGTTCAGCAGATTGTTGAGATCGCGCGAAACCGTGATCTCGCCGCCGGTGCCCTCGACTTTCGGCAGATTGGCGATCTCCGTCTTGAGCGCGGTCTGCGCACGCGGCAGGTTCACGCCCGCGCGGGCGAGCAGCGACGCCGTGCCGGCGTCGTCCTGCGCGAGCAGTGCCGAGAGGAGGTGCTGGGGCTCGATGAAGCCGTTGTCGTTGCCGAGCGCGAGGCTCTGGGCATCGGAGAGCGCCTGCTGGAATTTCGTGGTGAGCTTGTCGAAACGCATGGCCGTGGATGTGAGATAGAAGAAGTGGAACACCGGGACAATGGGGGAAAAGACCCATCTTTCAAGCTGTTCGTGAAAAATCGCCGGTCACTGGACATCGGGCGCCGGACTCGCCTGTGCTGCAGCCGGATGCTACATTCCCGCCGTGCAGAACCCGTTTCCTCGCGCCGACGACGATCGCAATGTTGCCGCCTCGCCGCCGCGCGCCGCGACGCTGCGCGAGGTCATCGGCGCAGTCGCGTGGAGCTTCTTCGGCGTTCGCAAGGGCGACGCGATGCAGCGCGACGCGGTATCCATTCGCGCGCACCAGGTGATCATCGTCGGCGCGGTGGGCGCGGCGATGCTGGTGCTGTCGCTCGTCGCGCTCGTGCGCTGGATTGTCGGCGGCGTCTAGGCTGGCAGTGCCGCGGCAGCACAAGAACGCCTTACCGGGTGACCCAGTTGATCACCTGTTCCAATGCGCCTCGACTTCGCCGTCACGGCGCAGCGTCGCGCCGCCACCCGGGGAGAAAACATGGGCACGAGCGGTCGATCGAAGGCAATCCGAGCCACCGTCGCGCTGGGCCTTGCGCTGCTGGTCTTGCCATCGGCACCTGCGTTGGCGGACAGCGAAAGCCGCATCAAGCAGGGACTGGAGATATCGCCGGTTCCGCTCAATCTCCGGGGCAAGAATCGGGCGCTGGTGGCGCTCGGCAGCTACATCGTCAACTCGGGCGACTGCAACGACTGCCATACGAACCCGCCGTACCTCCCCGGCGGCGATCCGTTCCAGGGTGAGCGCGAACGCATCAACGCCGCCGGTTTTCTGGCCGGCGGGCAACATTTCGGACCTTTCGTCTCGGCCAACATCACGCCGGACGCGCTGGGGTTGCCCGCGGGGCTGACGCTCGCGCAGTTCATCACGACGATCCGCACCGGTCACAACCCGCTCGATCCGCCGGGCACGCTGCTGCAGGTGATGCCCTGGCCTGTATTTGGCAAGAAGACCGACCAGGACCTGAAGGCGATCTACGAATATCTGCGCGCGATCCCGTCGATCCCGTAGCGTGCGCAGCCGCGCGTAACGCGGGCAGTATCACGGCGGCGGTGCCGCCCGCATCGGGGCACCCCGTCGATCGGCCCTTGCGATCTCGCCGAGCGCCTGCGCCGCGCGCGCGAGATCGTCGTCCGTCGTCACGACGTCGGGGCACAGGCGAAGCCAAGGGCCGCGCGCATCGGCGACCACGTCCCGCTCGCCGAGCGCGGCGCACCACCGGGCAGCCTCGGGCGTCTCGATGGTGACGAATGCACCACGGGATTCGATGCCGCCGCGAGCGTCGAGGCCGTGCGCGGCAAGAAGGTCGACGAGCCGGCGCTGTTGGCCGAGCGAATGGCGGCGGATTCGCGCAGGACCGAGCGCCAGCGCGAGCCGCTGGCCGGCGCGCGCCTGGAACCAGGTCAGGACCGGCGGCGTGGACTCGAGGAACGCGTCACCCCCGTCGGCAAGCGCCGGCGGATCGGGCCGCGCGTACGCGAACGGATCGCGCTTCGCGAACCATCCGATGTCGAGCGTGCGCAGCGAGCCATCGAGATGCCGCGGATGCAGGTACAGGAAGCAGGCACCCGGGCCGCCACGCAGGTACTTGTAGCTGCCGCCCACGGCGAAGTCGATGTCGACATCGAGTGCATCGACGGGCATGACACCCGCGGCGTGATAGACGTCGAGCAGCAGCCATCCGCCCGCCGCGTGCGCCGCGCGGACGATCGACGCGGGATCGTCGATGCGCTGGCCCGTGTTGAACACGACGTGCGACACGACGACGAGGTCGACGCGCGCACCGATTGCGCGCAGCACGTCGGCGGTATCGAACTCCCCGCCCGCGCGCGGCTCGACGAAGGTCAGCGCGATGCGACCGCGCCGCGCGTATTCGCGCAGGATCACGTCGAGCGAGTCGAATTCGCCGCGCAGCGCGACAACGCGCGGCACGTCGGTGCGTTCGAAGGCATTGAGGATCGCACGCAGCCCCTGGCCGGCGTTGGTCTTGGGCACGACGCAATCGCCGTGCGGCGCGCCGATCAGCCGCGCGATGCCGTCGCGAAAGTCGCGCATCTCCTCGCTCCAGGCGTCCCACGCACCGCCCATCCGCGCATACCATGCGGCGAGCGCGCCTCGCACGTCGGCCTCCATCGCGTCGGGCGGCCGGCCGAGCGAGTGATTCGCGAGATAGATGCTGTCCGGCGCCGCCGTGCGGGCGCGCGAGAACAGCGGCGCAACGTGGGCGGCCAGGCCGGCGTCCGTCAACGCGCCCGCCCCGAGCGCCGCCACGGCAATGTCGACCGGGTGAAGCGTCCCGGCCTCGCGCGCCGCGCTCATCCTCGCCCTCATTGTCCGGCCGCCGTGATGTCCGCTCCCCGACGTCGGGCTCGCGCGACTCGCGCGCCGACGCCCCCTGCGGGCCTTTCGCTCGGCCTCGCGGCCTCGCGCGCCGCGCTCATCGCGAGCCGATCACGGTTCGCACGTCGATGAGCTCGGGAAAGAACGAGTGGTCGAGGGCGCGGCGCAGGAAACTCACGCCCGACGACCCGCCCGTGCCACCCTTGTGGCCGATGATGCGCTCCACCGTCTTCATGTGCCGGAAACGCCACAGCTGGAAGGCTTCCTCGACGTCGAGCAGCTTCTCGCACATGTCGTAGGCGTCCCACCAGCGCGCCGGATCGTCGTAGATCTCGCGCAACACCGGCACGAGCGCCGGATTGCGCACGTACGGTTGGGTGACATCGCGCTCCAGCGTCTCAGCGGGCACCGGCAACCCCCGTCGCGCCAGATGACGCAGGAACTCGTCGTACAGCGACGGCGCGTGCAACAGCCTGTCGAGTTCCGCAAATGTTGCCGCGTCATGCCTGAACACGTCGACCATCGACGCATTCTTGTTGCCGAGCAGGAATTCGATTGCGCGGTATTGCGGCGACTGGAACCCCGACGACGTGCCCAGCGCCGGCCGAAACGTCTCGTACTCGGAGGGTGTCAGCGTCTCCAGGACCGCCCATTGCTCGAACAGCTGCTTCTGAATCAGCTTGACGCGCGCGAGAATCTTGAATGCAGGCTCGAGCCGATCGCCGCGCACGCGATCGACGGCCGCGGCGAGCTCGTGGATCATCAGCTTCATCCACAGTTCGGCCACCTGATGCTGGATGATGAACAGCATCTCGTCGTGCCGCGCAGGTTCGTGCTCGCCGCCCGACCGCGGGTGCTGCGAATCGAGCAGCGATTCGAGATGCAGGTAGCCGCCATACGTGAGCCGATCGCGAAGATCGGTGACGATGCCCGGCTCGAGTTCCGTCATTCGCAAATGCTACCATCCGCGCACATGTCAGCGCCGCGCGCCAGCCGTCTCCTCGTCCGCGTCGCGAAGGTCGCCCTCGCGCTGGGCGCGGTCGTGCTTGCCGCGGGTTGCGGCGACCGCGGCGTTGCCGGCCGGCGCATCACGCTGACCGATTGCCGGCTCCCGAAGGTCGCGCGCGC
>JBDTNI010000240.1:0-4380 GCA_039933815.1 Betaproteobacteria bacterium | reverse complement strand
GTCCACGTCGTGGACCTGCCGGGCCACGGGCGTTCGGCGCCGGGCGGCGCCGACGACCTCGCTTCGCTCGCGCAAGCGGTCGCCGCCGCGTTGCCGGACGTGGACGAGCCCGCGACGCTGCTCGGTTGGTCGCTCGGCGGACAGGTTGCGCTGCAAATGGCGACTGCGCATCCGTCGCGCATACGACGGCTGGTGCTGGTTGCGACGTCGCCGGCGTTCGTGCGGCGCGCCGACTGGCCGCACGCGATGGCTGCCGAAACGCTCGACCGGTTTGGCGGCGAGTTGCGGGCCGACTACCGGCTGACGCTGCTGCGCTTCCTGACGCTGCAGGTGCAGGGCAGCGACGACGGACGGCGGACGCTGGCCGCGCTTCGACAACGGTTCTTCGAGCGCGACGGGCCCGCCGGGCCGTCGCTCGACTCGGCACTGCGGCTCCTGAAGCAATCGGATCTCCGCGAAGCGCTGCCGGGCATTCGCGTGTCGTCGCTCGTGATCGCCGGCGATCGCGACACGCTGGTTCCGCTCGCCGCGACGGAGGCACTCGCCCGCGCGCTGCCCGACGCCGCGCACGCGACCATCGTCGGTGCGGCGCATGCGCCGTTCCTGTCGCATCCCCGCGCGTTCTTCGACGTGCTGCGCAGCCACGGCGATGGCTGACGGGCGCTTTCCGGCCCCGGATCCGCGCGACGTGGACCCCGCGGCGGTTCGCCGCGGCTTCGCGCGCGCGGCCGCCACCTACGACGGCGCGGCCGCGCTGCAGCGCGAAATTGCCGCGCGGATGGCGCATCGTCTCGACTACGTGAAGCTCGCGCCCACGTCGATTCTGGACGCCGGGTGCGGTACGGGCGAGGCCGTCGGCGAACTCGGCGTTCGCTACCAGCGCGCGGTTGTCATCGCGATGGATGTCGCGCAACCGATGGTCGAGGCGGCCCGCCGCCGTGCGCGAACGCAGCGCTCGCTGCTGCGAAGGCTGCTGCGGCCGCTGTCGCCGGTGCGGGCTGTGGCGCCGCGATTCGTCTGCGCGGACATCGCCGCGCTGCCGTTCGCCGGCGTGTCGTTGGACCTCGTGTGGAGCAATCTCGCGCTGCAATGGATCAACGACCTGCCGCGTGCGTTTGCGGAGTTCCGCCGCGTGCTCAAGGTCGGAGGTCTCTTGTCGTTCACGACGTTCGGGCCCGACACGCTGCGCGAGATTCGCCGCGCTTTCGCACACGTCGACGGCGCGACGCACACGAACCGGTTCGCCGACATGCACGACATCGGCGACATGCTCGTCGAAGCCGGATTCGCCGATCCGGTGATGGACATGGAAAGCGTTACGTTGACCTACGACTCGCCGCGCGCGATGCTGGCCGAGCTCAAGGCCATCGGCGCCACCAACCGGACGCGCGGGCGTCCGCGCGGACTGATGGGCCGCGGCCGGTTCGATCGCGCGCTGCAGGCGCTGGAGACGCTGCGGAAAGACGGGCGCGTTCCGGTGACGTTCGAGGTCGTCTATGGCCACGCGTGGAAAGCGCAGCCGCGCCAGACGCCCGACGGCCGCGCAATCGTCCGCCTGCACCGGCCGGGCGGGCAATGAACGTCCGATGACGTCGCGCGGCCTGTTCGTCACGGGCACCGACACGGGCGTCGGCAAGACGTACGTCGCCGTCGGGCTGCTGCGCGCGCTCACGGATGCCGGCGTGCGGTGCGTCGGCATGAAACCCGTCGCCGCCGGCGTGGCGCGCGACGGCATCAATGCGGACGTGACGGCGCTGGCCGCGGCCGGCAACGTCGCGGCCGCGCTGCCGGACCGCAATCCGTATTCGTTCGCCGATCCCGTCGCGCCGCATCTTGCCGCCGCGTCGACGGGCCGATCGATCGCGATGGCGGTGATCGGTGGCGCCGCGAGTCGCCTGCGCGCGCTCGCCGACGTGGTGATCGTCGAAGGGGCCGGGGGCGCGCTGGTGCCCGTTGACGGTCGGCTCGACATGCTCGACGTCGCGCAGTACCTCGAGATGCCGGTGCTCGTGGTCGTCGGAATGCGGCTCGGCTGCATCAATCACGCACTCCTCACGGCGATGGCCGTCCGCCGCCGCGGGCTCGAGCTCCGCGGGTGGATTGCCAACGCGTTGCCGGCGCCGATGGACTTCGCCGAAGCGAACGTCCGGACGCTTGCCGCGCGGTTGGGCGAACCCGCCGCCGTCGTGCCGTCCGGGACCGCGGCGAGGTTCGGCGGCGACGTGCTGGCGCGACTCGGACTGCGCGGCTGAGGGGGACGTGATCCGTGCTAACATTTAACGGTTTGCATGCGCGCGTCGACGCTGACGCGCGTTTTTTCCGCGCGCAATTCATGCGCGCCGGAGGGCGGGCGTGGCACGAAGGCGTTGCATCGTGATCGGGGACGGCATGGCGAATCGGAAAGGGCGGGCATTGCGTCGGTGCAGGGGCATCACGGCCGGCCTTGCGCTGCTGGTATCGGGCGCGGCGTCCGGCGCATGGGAGTGGAATTTCCAGCCGCCGGCCACGCCGATCGCCACCGAGATCATCAATCTGCACAGCCTGATCTTCTGGATCTGCGTCGTCATCTTTGTCGGCGTGTTCGGAACGATGTTCTGGTCGCTGTATCACCACCGCAAGTCCACCGGGCACCAGGCGGTCCAGTTCCACGAGAACACAACGGTCGAGATCATATGGACGATCATCCCGTTCCTGATTTTGCTGGGCATGGCGTACCCGGCGACGAAGACCATTCTCGCCGCCCACGACACGACGGCGCCGGACCTGACGATCAAGGTGACCGGCTACCAGTGGAAATGGGGCTACGACTACGTGCAGGACGGTTTCGGCTATTACTCGAGCCTGACCACGCCGCTCGCGCAGATCGAGGGACGCGAGAAGAAGAACGAGCACTACCTGCTCGAGGTCGACAATCCGCTCGTCGTGCCCGTGGATGCGAAAGTCCGCGTACTCGTGACGGCGAACGACGTGATTCACGCGTGGTGGGTTCCGGCGCTCGCGGTCAAGCAGGATGCGATTCCTGGCTTCGTCCGCGACACGTGGTTTCGCGCCGACAAGGTCGGGACGTACCGCGGCCAGTGCGCCGAGCTGTGCGGCAAGGAGCACGGCTTCATGCCGATCGTCGTCGAGGTGAAGTCCAAGGAGGACTACGCCAAGTGGGCCGGCGAGCAGAAGCAGAAGGTCGCCGCCGCCGCCGAGGATCCGAACAAGGTCTGGGACGTCAAGGACCTCGTCGCGCACGGTGAGCAGGTGTTCAACGCGAATTGCGCCGCCTGCCATCAGGCCGGCGGCACCGGCAATGCGGCGATCGGCGCACCGGCGCTTGTCGGCGACAAGGTCGTCATGGGTCCGAAGCAGCACCAGATCGACGTTCTGCTGAACGGTCAGAACAACGGCAAGATGCCGGCGTGGCGGCAGCTGTCCGACACCGACATCGCGTCGGTCGTCAGCTACACGCGCAACAGCTGGGGCAACATGGCCTCGGAAAACGTCGTCCAGCCGTCCGAGGTGAAGGCAGAACGCAAATGACGCCCGCCGGGTCCGCCCACCGTTGTAATGAATTGACCGCCGCCGAGCCGTCCGCCCCCGTTTCCGCCGGTGCGCGTGCCCGCGCCGTCGCGAAGGAGTAACCGATGTCCAGCATTCCCCACGACCTCGTCGCCGGCGGCCAGCCGCACGGATACGGCGACCACGCGCAACACCGGACCGGCGTGATGCGCTGGATCACGACGACCAATCACAAGGACATCGGCACGCTGTACCTGTGGTTCTCGTTCACGATGTTCCTCGTGGGCGGCGTGATGGCGCTGACGATCCGCGCCGAACTGTTCCAGCCCGGGCTGCAGATCGTCCATCCCGAGTTCTTCAACTCGATGACGACGCTGCACGGTCTGATCATGATCTTCGGCGCGCTGATGCCTGGTGCCGTCGGTTTCGCGAACTGGCTGATCCCCATGCAGATCGGCGCACCGGACATGGCGTTCGCGCGGATGAACAACTGGAGCTTCTGGTTGCTGCCGCCGGCGGCGTTCATGCTGCTGCTGTCGCTGTTCGTACCCGGCGGCGCCGCGTCGGGCGGCTGGACGATGTACCCGCCGCTGACGGTCCAGGCGGGCATGGGCATGGACCTGACGATCTTCGCCGTGCACATCATGGGCGCGTCGTCGATCATGGGCTCGATCAACATCGTGACGACGATCCTGAACCTGCGGGCGCCCGGCATGACGCTGATGAAGATGCCGCTGTTCTGCTGGACGTGGCTCATCACCGCCTACCTGCTGATCGCCGTGATGCCGGTGCTCGCCGGCGCCGTGACGATGCTCCTGACCGACCGTCACTTCGGCACGTCGTTCTTCAACGCCGCCGGCGGCGGCGACCCGG
>JBDTNI010000239.1:0-4382 GCA_039933815.1 Betaproteobacteria bacterium | reverse complement strand
ACGTTCCTGCCGATCGCCATCAACTTCTATTTCGCGTTCACCGGCGGCGTCGAGCTCTATCCATGGCGACGTCCGCTGACAGGTACGGAAAATCTCGGCGTCCTGTTCGATTGCGGCAACTTCCTCGATCCGTCGACGTGCCGCAAGGACCTCTTCTGGCGCGCGATTTACAACACGGCGACGTTCGCGCTGCTGCAGGTCGGGCTGATGATCGGATTCGCGCTCGTGACGGCGCTGGTGCTGAACCGCAAGATGGCGGGCCGCGGGTTCTTCCGCGGCGTGTTCTTCTACCCGGTGCTGCTGTCGCCGGTGGTCGTCGCGCTGATCTGGAAGTGGATCCTGCAGCGCGAAGGGGTGCTGAACGCCGTGCTCGCATCCGCCGGCGCATCGCCGGTCGGCTGGCTGTCCGACGCGCACTGGGCGTTCTTCTGGACCGTGTTCGTCAGCATATGGGCGCATATGGGCTTCTACACGCTGATCCTGCTCGCCGGGCTGCAGGCGATCCCGGGTGACCTGTACGAGGCGGCGGAGATGGATGGCGCGCGGCCGTGGCGGCGGTTCGCTCGCATCACGCTGCCGCTCTTGATGCCGAACCTGATCGTCGTGATGATCCTCGGCCTGATCCGCGCCGTGCAGGTGTTCGACGAAGTCTTCGTGCTGACCGGCGGCGGGCCGGGTTCCGCGACGACGTTCATCGTGCAGTTCATCTACGTCACGGGCTTTGCCGAGGCGATCCGCCAATACGGTCTCGCGGCGGCGGCATCGCTGCTGCTCGCGTTTTCGCTGTTCGTGCTGACACTGCTCCAGCTGCGCTGGTCGCGCCGGTCGACGCACGCTTCCGGTAGCCGCGCCGATGCGTAGCGTAGGCCGGTGGCTCGTCGCGACGCGGGGGCGCCAACGTCCGGACTGGACCGACTGGCTGAGTTACGCCTATCTGATCGCGGGGCTCGTCGTCATGTTCGGCCCCGTGCTGTGGATGGCGATGTCGTCGCTGAAGACGCCTGCCGCTCTCACCGAATTCCCGCCGCAATTCCTGCCTTACGGCCAGGCGCAGGTGTTGGTTGCGGGCTACGAGCGCCCGCTGCCGGTCTATCGCACGACGCTGCCGGACGGCACCGTGCGCACGCTGGCCGAGGTGCGGCGCATCGGCCTCGTCGCAACGATGGTCGATCCGGAGCGCCCGGGGGAGGAGTTCAAGGTCAACGCCGGCGACCGGCAGCGCGTGCGCGAGCTCCACGTCGCCTTCGACAATTACGTTGGCGTGTTCAAGCAGTTCAATTTTTCGCTGTACCTGTGGAACAGCGTGTTCATCACGGCGGTCGCGACGCTGATCACGCTGCTTTTCAACGCGATGGCCGCGTTCGCGCTGTCCAAATACCGCTTCAAGGGACGCGACGCCGTGTTCCTGCTGATCGTTTCGACGCTGATGGTGCCGCCGACGATCATCCTCGTCCCGAATTTCCTCGTCATTTCGGAGCTCGGGCTCCTCAACAGTCTGTGGGGCGTCATCTGGCCGGCCGTCGCCACGCCCACCGGCGTTTTCATTCTGCGCCAGTACATGCTGACGATTCCCGACGAGCTGCTCGACGCCGCGCGCATGGATCGCGCAAGCGAATGGCGGATCTTCTGGCGCATCGTGCTGCCGCTGTCGGCGCCGGCGCTGGCCGTGCTCGCGATCTTCTCGGTGATGTGGCGCTGGAACGACTTCCTCTGGCCGCTGATCGTGCTGTCCCGCGCCGAGAAGTTCACGCTGCAGCTGGCGCTCAATGCGTTCCAGGGCGAGCTCACGACCCAGTGGAACTACCTGCTCGCAATGACGGTGATCACGCTGCTGCCGGTGACGCTCGTGTTCGCCTTCCTGCAGAAGTACATCACCACCGGCATCGCCTCGGCCGGCGTCAAATGACGCTGTGCCCGACATCGGAGAGACCATGGCTGCGCTGAGACTCGAAGGTGTCGCCAAGCGGTTCGGCACGGTGTCGGTGGTCGAGGACGTCGATCTCGACGTCGCGGACGGCGAGTTCGTCGTGTTCGTCGGTCCGTCGGGTTGCGGGAAGTCGACGCTGCTGCGCATGATCGCCGGTCTCGAGTCGGTGTCCGCCGGCAACGTGTACATCGGCAACGCCGACGTCAGCGACGTCGCTGCGGCCCAGCGCGGGCTCGCGATGGTGTTCCAGTCGTACGCGCTCTACCCGCACATGACGGTGCGGCAGAACCTCGCGTTCGGGCTCCAGAACCTGCGCACGGCCCCGGCGGAGATCGAGTCGCGCGTCGGCAAGGCGTCCGCGATGCTGAGGCTCGACACGTTGCTCGACCGGCGTCCGACGCAACTGTCCGGCGGCCAGCGCCAGCGTGTCGCGATCGGACGCGCCATCGTCCGCGAGCCGAGCATCTTCCTCTTCGACGAGCCCTTGTCGAACCTCGATGCCGAGCTGCGCGTAGCCATGCGGGCGGAAATCACCGCACTGCACGCACGACTCGGCACGACGATGATCTACGTCACGCACGATCAGGTCGAGGCGATGACGATGGCCAACCGCATCGTCGTGCTGCGCGCGGGGCGCGTCGAGCAGGTCGGCACACCGCTGGAGCTCTACCTTCGGCCGCGCAATCGCTTCGTCGCCGGCTTCATCGGGTCACCGCAGATGAATTTCCTCGCCGGCCGGGTCGTATCGTCCGACGATGGACACATCCGGATCGGCATTGACGCCATTCCCGGATGGCTGTCGCCGCCGATCGCCGCGCTGACCGGCGCGACAGCCGGCACGCCGATCGACGTCGGCATCCGGCCGGAGCACGTCGAACGCGGTGTCCCGGCGGGCGACCATGCCGAGGTCACGTCGACGGTTTCGCGGCTCGAAGAGCTCGGCGCGCTGAGCGTGCTCTATTGCGCACTCCCAAATGACGAGCCGCTCACCGTGCAGATCGCCGGCCACGCGAACGCACGCGCCGGCGACTCGGTCACGATTCGGCTGCCGGTCGCGGCGATTCGATGCTTCGATCGGTCGGATCGCGCGCTGGCGCTCACGTAGCACCTCCGACAATGCGCACGCTAAGCGAGGCCGCCTACGCGGGCACCGTCGCCGCCGGCATCGAGCTCGCGTTGGACGACGGGTTTCGCTGCCGCGTGCTGGTGCTGGACGAGGGCCTGTTCAGGGTGCTGCTGATTCCCGCTTCCGGATTGCGCGAACCCAGGACATGGATGATCGCCCCGGGCAGCGGCGACGTCCCGTGGGAGGGCCGCGACCGGCTGGACACGGCCGGATTCGCGTGTCCCCGCTTCGAGGCCGCGACATTGCCCGGTGCGGTGACGATCCGCACCAGCCGGCTCGCGCTGCGGATCGAACTGCGGCCGTTCGCGCTGCACTGGCACACGAGCGATGGAACACCCTTCGCGTCGGATCGTTCGAGTGGCGGTTACGACGTGTCCGCCCGCGGCGGGCTCGTCCGCCACTCCATGGCGCGCGCGCTGGAACAACAGTACTTCGGGCTCGGTGACAAGACAGGACCGCTCAACCGACACGGACGCCGCTTTCGCACCGTCGCGCTCGATGCGCTCGGCTACGACGCGCGCACGTCGGATCCGCTGTACAAGCATTGGCCGTTCCTGATCCAGCGCGATCCGGTCACGGGACTCGTGTTCGGCCAGCTGTACGACACGCTCGCGACGACGACATTCGACCTCGGATGCGAGCACGACAACTACCACGGGTTCTATCGCTACACCGAGATCGACGACGGCGACCTCGACTATTACGTGTTCCTGGGTCCGCGACTTCGCGACGTCGTGCGCCAGTTTGCCGAGTTGACCGGCCCGATGGCGTTCGGGCCGCGGTGGAGCCTGGGTTACGCCAACACCGCGATGAGCCTCGCCGATGCGCCCGACGCCCAGGCCCGACTGGGCGAGTTCTGCGACCGGCTCGCGGAGTTCGACGTGCCCTGCTCGGCGTTTCACTTCGGATCCGGCTACTCCAGCATCGGCAGGCGACGCTACGTCTTCACGTGGAACACCGACAAGTTCCCCGATCCCCGCGCCGCCATCGAGAAGTTCCGCGCGCAGAACGTCCGCACCGTGGCGAATCTCAAGCCCTGCCTGCTCGACGACCATCCCGCCTACGACGAGGTGGCCGCAAATGACGCGTTCGTACGGGACAGCACGACGCGGCAGCCGTGCGTCAGCCAGTTCTGGGACGGCGTAGGCGCGCAGATCGATTTTACGCACCCCGCGGGCGTGGCGTGGTGGCAGCGTTCGCTACGGCGTCAGGTGCTCGACTACGGCATCGATGCCGGATGGAACGACAACAACGAATACGGAATCTGGGACGACGCGGGATCGTCGGCAGGTTTCGGCATCCCCATTCCGATTCGACGTTCGCGGCCGT
>JBDTNI010000238.1:0-4385 GCA_039933815.1 Betaproteobacteria bacterium | reverse complement strand
TGCAGTTTCCCATTCCCACTGCGCGCCGGTGCTGGCGGCTGGGCCGCGCATTGCGGCTCGCCATCGAGAGCTATCCCGACGATCTTCGCGTCGTCATCGTCGCGACCGGCGGCCTCTCGCACCAGGTCCACGGCGAGCGTGCCGGCTTCAACAATCCGGCGTGGGATGCCGAGTTCATGGACCTGCTCGAATCCGATCCCGAGCGCCTCATCGACATCACGCACGCCGACTATGCGACGCGCGGTGGCTTCGAGGGCAGCGAGGTGATCATGTGGCTCGTGATGCGAGGCGCAATGGCGCCGCGCGTTCGACGGCTGCACCGCAGCTACTACCTGCCGTCGATGACGGGCATCGCGACGGCGATCTACGAGGACGACGGCGTTGCGGTCGACACCGCCGACGTCGAGCGGGCACGCGACGACGCGGCGCGGCAGCTGGCGGGTGTGGAACGGCTGGAGGGCACGTACCCGTTCAATTTGACGCGTAGCGTCAAGGCCTACCGCCTGAACGAGTTTCTGCATCGCCTCATCGATCCGTCGCAGCGCAAGACGTTCCTCGAAACGCCCGACGCCACGTTCGACGCGGCGGGGCTCACCGACGAGGAGCGCGACCTCGTCCGTCGGCGCGACTGGCGCGGGATGATCCACTATGGGGTAATCTTCTTCATGCTCGAGAAACTGGGCGCCGTCGTCGGTGTGTCGAACCTGCACATCTACGCCGCGATGCGAGGCCAGTCGCTCGAGTCGTTCCGGAAGACCCGCAACGCACCCGGTGCGTTGTATTCGGTCGCGGGCGCACCGACCCGATGGGACACTGCCGCGGCGCCGGACACGCAGTGAGCGTCTCGGCTCTGCCAAGCGACGCACGCTGGCGCCGCGGCCGAGGCGCTGCACCGGATCGATGCGCGGTCGTTACGGTCCGCCGGCGGAAATGATGCATCGCGACGTCGGCGTGTATGCGATGGAGATCTACCGGCTGTCGACGAGTTTCGAGGGGAGCCAATGAGTCTGTCGAGGTTGCAACCAATCCGGAGGCGCGGCGCGCGACGCCGTAGCGGCGCAGGGTGAACGTCGTCATTTCCGGTGGCGCCGGTTTTCTCGGGCAACGGCTCGCCCGCCAGTTGTTGCGACGCGGTACGCTGACAGGCCCGACTGGCGAACCAACGTCGATCGAACGCCTCGTGCTGCTTGACGCGGTGGAGGCGGCCGGCTTCGATGATCCACGCGTTCGCGTCGTCGTGGGCGACGTTGCGGATTCGGGTGTCGTCCGGCAGGCAATCGATTCGAGTGTCGGCTCGGTATTTCACCTGGCGGCGGTCGTCAGCGGCCAGGCAGAACGCGACTTCGACCTCGGCATGCGCGTGAATCTCGACGCGAGTCGCCTCGTCCTCGAGGCCTGCCGCGCGGGCGGGGCCACGCCCAAGGTCGTCTTCACGAGTTCGGTGGCGGTCTACGGCGGACAACGTCCGGGCGAAGTCGACGACGACACGCCGTTGACGCCGCAGTCGTCTTACGGTGCGCAGAAGGCCATCGCCGAAATGCTGCTCGGCGACTACACACGCAAGGGCTTTGTCGATGGCCGCGTCGCGCGCCTTCCGACGGTGAGCGTGAGGCCCGGCAAACCCAATCAGGCGGCGTCGTCGTTTGCCAGCGGCATCATCCGGGAGCCGCTCAATGGCGAGGTGGCCGTCTGCCCGGTGGCTCGCGACGTGAAGCTCTGGCTGCTGTCGCCGCGCCGTGCCATCGAATGCCTGATCGCGCTGCACGAGGTGCCTGCGCAGCGGCTTGGCGACAATCGCCGGATCAATTTGCCGGGGTTGTCGGTGTCGGTCGACGAGATGATCGACGCCCTGCGCGCCGTCGGTGGCAACAATGCGGTCGACCGGATCCGCTTCGAGCGCGACGAGGCGGTCCAACGGATCGTCGGCAGCTGGCCGGCGTCCTGGAGTACGACGCGAGCGCGTGCGCTGGGGCTCGAAGGCGACGCCGATTTCACGGCGATCGTCCGCGCGTACGTCGACGACGAGTTGCGCCAGCCGTTCATGCATCTTTCCGCGCCGCACGACCCGGCCTCACACGCGGCAGACCCTTTCACGACGAACCTTTAGATTCGGGACATGCAAAAGATCACGGCAGACGGCGGCGGCGCTCGCTCCCGGCGCATCGGATGACCCGCGGCCGTATGCACGCGCTCGCGCCGCGGGTGATGCGGACGTCCGCCGAGTTGCCGGCGTCATGGTTGCTGCGCCCGCGACGCGGCGGCGCTGCGTCCCCGTCGATGGCGGCGGAGGCCACATGAGCGGCGCGACGGTTGCCGACGTCCGCGCCCCCGAGCGCCGCTGGTGAAGCCGCTGCTTCTGGGATGCATCGCCGATGACTTCACCGGCGCCACCGATCTCGCCAACAACCTCGTTCGTGCGGGGATGCGCGCAATCCAGACGATCGGCGTCCCGTCGTGCGATGTGGACGCCGACGTCGACGCGATCGTCATCGCGCTCAAGTCGCGGACAATCCCCGCGGCGGACGCCGTCGCGATGTCGCTGGATGCACTGCGATGGCTGCGCGCGAGCGGCGCGGCGCAGATTTACTTCAAGTATTGCTCGACGTTCGACAGCACGCCCGCAGGCAATATCGGCCCCGTCACCGAGGCGCTGATGGACGCGTTGGCGGGCGTCGACGGCGCGGATTTCACGATCGCGACGCCGGCTTTTCCCGATAACCAGCGCACGGTCTTCAACGGCTACCTGTTCGTCGGTGCCGTGCCCCTGGCCGAAAGTGGGATGCGGCACCACCCGTTGACGCCGATGACGGATTCGAATCTGGTCCGCGTGCTCCAGACCCAGTGTCGCCGCAAGGTCGGGCTCATCGATCATCGGGTGGTCGCCGGGGGCGACGCCGCGATACGCCGCCGCATCGAGGCGCTGCGGCAAGAAGGCGTCGGCATCGCAGTCGTCGACGCCGTGTCGAACGACGATCTGATGCGGCTCGGCCCGGTGCTGGCGGGCATGCCGCTGGTGACGGCGGGCTCGGGCGTTGCGATCGCGCTGCCAGCCAACCTCGGCATCGAGCCGTCGCACGCGGCGAGTGCACTGCCGCCCGCATCGGGGCTGCGGGCAATCGTATCGGGAAGCTGTTCGCAGGCCACGCAACGCCAGGTGCGCGCATTCATCGACGGCGGCGGCTCCGCGTTTCGCGTCGACCCGCTGCAGTTGGCGGCTGACGACGGCGTTGCCGTTGCCGCGTTGCGCTGGGCGGCATCACGAATCGACGGGGGCCCGGTGCTGGTCTACTCGACAGCGGATTCGGATGCGGTCGGCGCGGCGCAGGCGCGCCTCGGCGTCGAAGGCGCCGGCACGCTCGTGGAAACGACGCTCGCCCGCGTGGCGTGCGGGCTTGTGGACCTCGGTGTTCGCCAGCTGATCGTCGCAGGCGGCGAGACGGCGGGCGCCTGTATTCACGCGCTCGGCGTCGAACGATTGCGCATCGGGCCGCAGATCGATCCCGGCGTGCCGTGGTGCCACGCCGACGCGCGGCAGGAGAAGCAGACGCAGTTGCACGTGGCGCTGAAATCCGGCAACTTCGGTGCGGACGACTTTTTCGGCAAGGCGTTCGCGATGCTCTCATGACGGAGAATGACGCGCGCGGCGAGATCTGCCGCGTGGGCGAGAGCCTGTTCTCGCGCGGCTATGTCCACGCGACGGCGGGCAACATCAGCGTGCGGCTCGACGCAGCGGAGGGCGGCGGGTATCTGATCACGCCTACGGATGCGTGTCTCGGACGGCTCGATCCGGCGCGGCTGGCGCGCGTGAACGACGAAGGGCGCCAGCTGAGCGGTGACCCCGCCAGCAAGACCCTCGCGCTTCATCGCCAGATCTACGACGCGGCACGGACCTTCGACGCCGCCACGTGCTGCGTCATCCATACGCATGCGACGCATTGCGTGTTGCTCTCGCTCGACGCGAACGCGTCGGGCGCCGACGAGCTCATCCCGGCGATCACGCCGTATTTCGTGATGAAGGTCGGACACGTGCCGATGATCCGGTACGACCGTCCGGGCGCCCCCGAGGTCGGCGAACGCGTCGCGCAGGCGATTCGAGGGTATGGTGCGCGGGGCACGCCCATACGCGCCGTCATGCTGGAGCGGCTCGGTCCCAACGTCTGGCACGACTCGCCGGCGCGCGCGATGGCGACGCTCGAGGAACTCGAGGAATCGGCGCGGCTGTTGGCGCTGCGTACGACACCGCCCGCGCCGCTGACGGCGACGGATATCGAAGCGCTTCGGCGCGCGTTCGGGGCGCGCTGGTAAACGACGATGCCGAAATTCGCCGCCAACCTGTCAATGCTCAATCCGGAACTCGACTTTCTCGATCGTTTCGCGGCGGCCGC
>JBDTNI010000237.1:0-4401 GCA_039933815.1 Betaproteobacteria bacterium | reverse complement strand
TCTTCATCGCGACGTTCATCGAGGAGCACCTGCGCTTTCACGCGCGTCATCTGGCGCGTTGAAGCTGCGTCGCACGCGCCGCTGCTAAGGATCGAAGCCGAGTTCGCTCAATCGTTGCCGCATCCCGACGTCGTCGAGCAGCGCGCGAAACGCGCGCACGGCGGGCCGGTCCATGCGCGCAACGGGTACGACGAAGTCGAAACGCTCCTGCGTCAGCGGAATGAAGCCCAGACCGTACTGCCTCGCGATTGTCGCAATGGCGACGCCCCAGTCTGCGCGTCCCTGCGCCACGGCGGCCGCGACGGCGTTGTGCGACCTGGTCTGGACGCCGTAGCCCGGCGGCCGCCGGTCGCCAAGCAGACCGTCGATCAGCACCCGTGTGCCGCTCCCGGCGTTGCGGTTCACCATGACCGCGTCGGCGTCGGCGAGCACCGCGTCGAGCGCCGCCGCCGCATCGGCTGCGAAACGCGAGTCGCCCGGTCGGTGGACGATTCCCTGCATCCGTCCGTAGCCCGGCACGAGCGTCAGCGCATCGGTCAGCAGGTGCCGGTTATAGCGGCCGCTCGCCGGATCCACCAGATGCACACCCGCGATGTCGCATTCGCCGCGCTTCGCCGCCGCGAGCCCTCCCAGGCTTCCGACCCACAGGGTTTTCGCCCGGAATCCCGTGCGCAGCAGCGCTCCGACGAGGTAGTCGAGCCCGGCGCAATGGCTGCCGATGATGACGATGTCGGCGGGCTCGAGACGGGCGCCCAGCAGTTGCACCGATACGGGCGCGCCGGCGTCGACGATTTCCGTGTGCTGGTCGATCGTGATGAAGCCGTCGGCGCCGCTGAACGCAGTGACCGACCCGGACCCCTTCCCCATCGGATACGCCGCATAGCCGTCGCCGGCCCTCACCAGCCCGACCAGCAGGTACTCAGTCCTGCCGCGCTCGGAATTGACACGCATCGGCAACGTGGCCGCGACGGTCCGTCGACGGTCGGCCGGCATGCCGGCGTACGCGCGCAGCACCGGCGCGACGAACTCGTGGAACGTGAAGATCGCCGATGTCGGAAACCCCGGCAGGATCACCACGGGCTTGCCGCGGGTGACAGCGAGGCAGATGGGCTTGCCGGGTTTGAGCGCGACCCCGTGCGCTACGACGCCCGGGTCGCTCAGGCGGCTGACGACACGGTACGAAAGGTCGCCGGCGCCCTTCGACGTGCCGCCGGACAGCACAACTGCGTCGAACGCGAGCGCGTCGCGCAGCGCCGCGGCGAGCGCGTCGTCGTTGTCCGGAACGATGCCGAGGTGAACGGCTTCGCCACCGAGCTCCTCCACGGCTGCGCCGATGATCGCAGCGTTCGAATCGTAGACAGCACCGACTGGAAGCGGCGACCCGGGCGCGACGACCTCGTTGCCCGTCGACAGGATGGCGACGCGCGGACGCGTATGCACGACGGCGTCGGCGCGACCGATTGCCGCCAGCACGCCGATCTCGCGCGACGTGACCGAGGTGCCGGCACGCAACACGGTTTCGCCGCGCGCGATGTCCGTTCCGGCGTAGCTGACGCTGTCGCCGGGCGCGACGGGCCGCATCACCTCGAGCCGTGCGCCGTCACGCGTCGGCTCCGTGTGCTCGACCATAACGACGGCGTCCGCGCCGCGCGGCAGCATCCCGCCGGTCGAGATGATCGTCGCCAGGCCCGGCCGCACGGCGTGCACCGGCGCCTGCCCCGGCGACAGAACCTCGTCGTTGAGCGTCACGACGCGCGCCGCTTCCTCGGCAGCGCCATACGTGTCGGCGGCCCGAATCGCGAAACCATCGACGTTCGAACGGTCGAAGCCCGGCACGTCAACGGTCGCGACAACGTCCTCGGCCAGTACGCGATCGAGCAGCGCGCCGAGCGCGACGCGCTCGCGACCGAGCGGCGCGAGCCGCAGATGCTGCTGGAACCGCGCCGTCGCCTCGTCGCGCGTGATCACGGTCAGGAACTGCGTCTGCCGCGCGTCGATCGACGATGGCCGCGTGCCTGCTGCGCGCGCTTCGAACGCGTTTCGCTTACTCATAACGGTAGACGGTGACCGCCGATCCCGCGCCGAACCCCTCGCTGTCGGCGGCCACGATGACGAACCCGTCAGCGCGCGTGGTCGACGACAGGATCGACGCACCGGCGAGCGCGAGCGGCTCGACGCCGTCGTCGGTGATACGCACGCGGCAATAATCGACGCGTCCGGCAGACGATGCGATCTTGCGGATGAGCACACCCGCCTCCTGCCGATGCGGCCACGCCGCGGGCCTGCCGCCGCGCAGCCGAATCGCCCGGCCGGCGAAGAAATCGTAGGCGCAAAGGCAGGACACCGGGTTTCCGGGGAGCAGGAACACCAGGCACTCCCCGATGCGGCCGACGCCGGCGGGACTCGACGGCCGCATTGCAACGCCGTGGATCGCGAGTTCGCCGACCTCGCCCACGAGTCGCGGCGCATGGTCTTCGCTGCCGACACTCGACCCGCCTGACACGAGGATCACGTCGGCGCCCGCCGCGACCAGCGCCTCGCGAATCGACGCCGGGGCGTCGCCGAGCCGGTGCTGGCTTTCGACGACGCCGCCGTCGCGCGCCACGAGTGCGCGCAGCATGGACGAATTGGCGTCATAGATCTGGTACGGCGCTTTCGGGCCGCCGGGCGCCACGACCTCGGTTCCCGTCACGACGAGTCGAACGCGCGGTGCGCGAACGACGTCGACGCGTGCGATGCCGAGCGACGCGATGAGACCGAGGTCCTGTGCGCGGAGCGCACGTCCAGCGGCGAGCACCGTCGCGCCCTCGCGCACGTCCTCGCCGCGATAGCCGATATGCCGGCCCGGCGGAAACGCGGCATTGATCGCAACGCGCGTCCCTTCCGCACGCGCGTATTCGGCGGGCACGACCGCATCCGCCCCACTCGGCACGGCCGCACCGGTCATCACGCGAATCGCGCGCCCTGGTCCGACGACGCCGTCGAACGGACGCCCGGCCAACGCCTGTCCGTCGACGTCGAACTCGAGCGGGTTGTAGTCGCTGGCGCCGGTTGTCTCGTGGCCGCGCAGCGCATAGCCGTCCATCGCAGCGCGGTCGAAGGCGGGAACATCGACCGGTGCAATCACGGCTTCGGCGAGCACGCGACCCGACGCGTCATCCAGCGCCGCTTGCTCGCTTGGCAGCAGCGGTGCGTGTGCGTCGATCCACGCCAACACGGCGTCCACGTCCGCGCGCGCGGCAAAGCCACGCATGCGCACGTCGGTCGGAGGCGGAGTGGCGTCAGGCTTCATCGATGGCGCCGGCCACCAGAGCGCCGGCAGGCGGTCATTGTCGCCCATCCCGCCCTGCCGCGTTGTTGCAACCGCCAGGCGACGTCGCGGATCAGCCCTCGCCCGAGCGCCGCGGCTCGAACGAAACCGCCTTGGCCAGCGCATGGACCTGCAGGCCCACGCGCAAGCCGAGTTCGTTGACCGAGCGCCTTGTCACCCGCGCGGTCAGCGCCGATGCACCGACTGCGAGGTCAACGTCCGCGCTGGAACCACCGTCGTATCGGATGTCGGTCACGATCGCCGAGAGGATGTTCACGATGCTGATGCCGACCGGCCGCACGGTGGCAATCGATACGTCGCGGGCCAGGATCCGCGCGCGGACGCGCTCGCCCACGCGCACCTCGAGCTGGGGCACCACGAACTCGCCGCCGTCGAACGCGAGATGCGTCAGCTGGTGCGCGGAGTCGTGCGACGCGACGCGCGTCTCGACGAGCGACCCGGTCGCGTCGCCGTACCGCACATCGGTCCCCGCGGCCGTGCGCATCACGGTACCGACATCGCCGACGTTCGCACAGCGTCCGTCGGACAGCACGACGACCACATCGGCCAGACGCGCGATCTCGTCGACCGAATGGCTGACGTACACGATGGGAATCCGCAGGTCGTCGCGCAGCCGCTCGACGTAAGCGAGAATTTCCTCCTTGCGGGCGTCGTCCAGCCCTGCCAGCGGTTCGTCCATCAGGAGGATGCGTGGTTGCGCGAGCAACGCACGTCCGATCGACACGCGCTGCCGCTCACCGCCGGACAACGTCGCGGGACGGCGATGCAGGAGCGCGCGCAGACCCAGCAGTTCGACGATGAGCTGCGGATCGGTCGTGCGCTCTGTGGGCGGACAGCGATTGCGTCCGTACATCAGGTTGGCTTGAACGTCGCGATGCGGAAAGAGCAGCGGATCCTGGAAGACGTAACCGACGCGGCGCCGCTCGGGCGGTACGCTCACGCCGTGCGCCGTATCGAGGAGCACCCGGTCGTTGATGCGGATGACGCCCCGCGCCGGGGCCGCAATACCGGCAATCGCGTTGACGACACTCGTCTTCCCTGCGCCGGACCGGCCGAACAGCCCGGCTTCA
>JBDTNI010000236.1:0-4409 GCA_039933815.1 Betaproteobacteria bacterium | reverse complement strand
CCACGCGGGAAGCTCGCTGTGGGCCGGCGTCGCGGTCGCCGCGGCGACCGGCGCCGCGATCGGCCTGCTGCACGCGCTCCTGACGGTGTCGCTCGCGCTGTCGCAGCACGTGTCGGGCCTCGGCATCACGCTGCTGGCAACGAGCGCCTCGTATTACGCGTACCGCGTCACTTTCCCCAACGTCACGACGCCGCCGACGATCCGGCCGTTCGCCGAAATGGCGTCGATCCCGATTCCGATCCTGTCGTCGCAGACACCGCTGACGTGGGCCGCGCTCGTCGCGGTGCCCGTCGTCGCGTGGATGCTGTATCGGACGCCCGCGGGCCTCGCCCTGCGCATGGCGGGCGAGAATCCGGACGCTGTCGAAGCGCAGGGCATCGACGTCGTGCGCGTGCGTACGTGCGCCGTCGTCGCAGGTTCGGCGTTCATGGGCATCGCGGGTTCGTTCCTGACGCTGTCTGCGTTCAATGCGTTCTACTTCAACATGGTCAACGGCCGCGGGTGGATCTGCGTCGCGCTGGTCGTCTTCGCCGGTTGGCGTCCCGGCAAGGCGCTCGCCGGCGCGCTGCTGTTCGCGTTCTTCGACGCGCTGCAGCTGCGCCTGCAGCAGCACGGCGGGGGCGGCGTCCCGTACCAGCTGTACCTGATGGCGCCGTACGTGCTGTCGATCGTCGCGCTCGTCGTCGTCGCGCGTCGCGCCAGCTATCCGCAGGCGCTGATGCGGCCGTGGCGCAAGGGCGAACGCTGACACCGCGCGCGCCGCGACGGCGGCGACCGACGGCAGGGCCGGGCCGGATGCCGTCGATTCCCGCTGGCATGGCCCTTGCGACCATTCAATGACGAAGGCGTATATTGCCGCCTCCCGCGGAGCACGTTGATGGGCATCGATCTTCCCGTTCCCACCAAACACATTCGGCTGACGTCGCACCGTCCGATCGACGGCGTCGCCTGCGCGCCGTTGATCACCTGGGGCGCCGCCGACGCGGCATCGCGCGGGCCGATCGTCGGGACGACGACGCATCGCAGCCAGCGCAACGTCATCGGCTCGCACAGCGGCAGTTACGGCGTTTACCGCGCCCTCGCCGTGGCGGCGAAGTCACTGACGCGCGGACATCGTCCCGACCTCACCAACACGTCGCCGACGGACCGGATCGGACCGTATCAGCAATGGTCCGATGCGGATCGCATCGTCTCGCTCGATCCATGGGGCGCCGTGGTGGCTGACGTCTACAACGCGTATCTCGGCGACGGTTACGACATACGTCCGACCATCGCCGTCACGAAGGCGCACATCGACCTGCCGGAGATTCGCGACGCGATTGCCGCCGGGCGGCTCGCCGCCGACGGCAGGATCCTGCTGACGAATGGCTCGGCGCTGGTGACCAAGGCGGCGATCGAGCCGGTCTGGTGGCTGCCGGGAGTTGCACGGAGATTCAAGGTTTCGGAATCGGATCTGCGGCGCGCACTGTTCGAGGAGACGGGCGGCATGTATCCCGAACTCGTGACGCGCAGCGACCTCGAGGTGCTGCTGCCGCCCGTCGGCGGACAGACCGTCTACGTGTTCGGCGATCCGCGTGACCTCGCGAATCCGGACGTCACGCTGACGGCGCGCGTGCACGACGAATGCAACGGCTCGGACGTGTTCGGCTCGGACATCTGCACGTGCCGCCCTTACCTGACGCACGCGATCGAGGAATGCATCCGCGGCGCGCAGGCCGGCGGCGTCGGCCTCGTCGTGTACTGCCGCAAGGAAGGCCGGGCGCTCGGCGAGGTCACGAAGTTCCTCGTGTACAACGCGCGCAAGCGTCAGGAAGGGGGCGACAGCGCCCACAACTATTTCCTGCGCACCGAATGCGTCGCGGGCGTGCAGGACATGCGCTTTCAGGAACTGATGCCCGACGTGCTGCACTGGCTGGGCGTGCGCAGGATCCACCGGCTGGTGTCGATGAGCAACCTGAAATATGACGCGATCGTCGGCTCGGGGATCGACGTCGGCGAGCGCGTGAAGATTCCGGAGTCGCTCGTGCCCGCCGACGCCCGGGTCGAGATCGACGCCAAGAAGGCCGCCGGCTACTTCGCCGACGGCGACGTGCCGGATGCCGCACAGCTGACTGCGACGAAGGGGCGATCGCTGTGATGGTGGCCGTCGCTCCGGCGCTTTCGACCGAGCTGCTGTCGACGCGGACGATCCGCGAACGATGCGGCAACATCGCCCGCGCGGTCGAAGCCGCCCACTCGAATCATTTTTACGTCGATCGCGCGCGGCTTCCCGAGGCGGCACGCGCCGTGGCGGATGTCACGCGGCGACGTTACCGGCAGGTCGCCATTCCCTACCACAGCCGATGGCGCCACTTCGGCGCCGGCGGCGTCGATCGCAAGGGAGAACTGGACCGCCGGCTGAAGACGCTGAACGATCGCGAGCGTCTGCGCTCGCACCTCGACCTCGCCATCATCAGCGTGCTGCTCGACGCAGGTGCCGGACCGACGTGGTGTTATCGCGAACCCGGAACCATCGACGACTACGCGCGCTCGGAAGGTCTCGGCGTCGCGACGATCTGCGCGTTCATGGCCGGCGCGTTCTCGGCGTCGCCCGGCGAGCTGCTGCGCGTCGACGCCGCGGCGCTGACCGATATCGACCCGACGGCCCTCGGGAAATGGTTCCAGGTTCGACGCGACAATCCGCTCGTCGGACTCGAAGGCCGCGCGGCGATGCTGCGGCGGCTGGGCGACGTCCTCGAAACGCGCCCCGATCGCTTCGGCCTGACGTCGCGTCCGTGCGCGCTGTTCGACCGGATGCTGGATGGAGGCAGGACGCTGTCGGCCGCGGCGTTGCTGCGCGCGGTGCTCGAAGGCTTCGGTCCGATCTGGCGCGTCACGACCGAGGAACAGGACAGCGACGGGCTGCGTGTCCATGGCGACGTGTGGCGCCATCGTCACGCCGGCGGCAGCGGCGAATCGGCCGGCCTCGTGCCTTTCCACAAGCTTTCGCAGTGGCTCACCTATTCGCTGTTCGAGCCGTTCGAGTGGGCCGGCTACACGATCACCGATCGCGACGCGTTGACGGGACTTCCCGAATACCGCAACGGCGGCCTGTTGATCGACAGCGGTGTGCTGCGACTCGTCAACGGCGCCGTTCGCGACACCGTGTGGGACGTCGGCAGCGAAATCATCGTCGAGTGGCGGGCACTGACCGTCGCGTTGCTCGACGATCTTGCCGAAGGCGTCCGGGCCGAGCTGTCGATGCCCGATTTGCCGCTCGCATGTGTGCTCGAAGGCGGGACATGGGCGACCGGACGCGAGTTCGCGTCGAAGCTTCGCGGCGGCGAGCCGCCGCTGAAGGTTCGCTCCGACGGCACCGTGTTCTGACGCGGCTTCTCGCGCGACGCCCGCGTGCCGGGCGTCGGCCGGGTGTTGGTGTAAGGTTGTGACTCCGGTTCGAACGGGGAACGCAATGCCCACCGATGTCCACGTGCTCGATCATCCGCTGATCCAGCACAAGCTCACGCTGATGCGCCGCAAAGAGACGAGCACGACGAGCTTCCGGCGCCTTCTGAACGAGATCGGCTCGCTGATGGCGTACGAAGTGACGCGCGACATGCCGATGCACGAGGTGGAGATCGAGACGCCGCTCGAGACGATGCGCTCGAGCCTGATCGACGGGAAGAAGCTCGTCTTCGTGCCGATCCTGCGGGCGGGCACCGGTTTGCTCGACGGCTTCCTCAACGTCGTGCCCGGCGCTCGCGTCGGTCACATCGGGCTCTACCGGGACCCGCGGACGCTCGTCGCCGTCGAATACTATTTCAAGCTGCCGGGCGGGATGCCCGAACGCGACGCCATCGTGCTCGACCCGATGCTCGCCACCGGCAATTCCGCCGTCGCGGCGGTCGAGCGGCTCAAGGAGACGCGGCCGCGCTCCATTCGCATCGTCTGCCTCGTCGCCTGCCCGGAAGGCGTTCGCACATTCCGCGATGCGCATCCGGACGTTCCGGTCTACACCGCCGCGATCGATCGCCAGCTCGACGAACACGGCTACATCCTGCCCGGGCTCGGCGACGCGGGCGACCGTATATTCGGCACGAAGTGATCGCGCGCCGCAACGGCAGCGCGCCGTAACCGATGCACGACCTCGCCATCCGCAACGTAGCGCTGCCCGACGGACGCCGGGGCCAGCACGTGCTCGTCGACGCCGGCCGTTTCGTCGCCGTCGGCCCCGACGTGGCCGCCGACGCGGCGCAGACGGTCGACGGCGGCGGGTGCCTGCTGACGCCACCGTTCGTCGACGCGCATTTCCACATGGATTCGACGCTGACCTACGGCATGCCGCGGATCAATGCGAGCGGCACGCTGCTGGAAGGCATCGCGCTGTGGGGCGAGCTCAAGCCGACGCTCGAGCAGGACGCGATCGTCGA
>JBDTNI010000235.1:0-4410 GCA_039933815.1 Betaproteobacteria bacterium | reverse complement strand
GGCGTCTCCGTGAAGGTGCTCGCGGCGTATCCAGGGCCTGTGATCACGCGTTACGAAATCGAGCCGGCGGTCGGTGTGAAGGGGGCGCAGATCGTCAATCTCGTGAAGGACCTCGCGCGCGCGCTTTCCGTCGTTTCCATCCGGGTGGTCGAGACGATACCCGGCAAGTCGTGCATGGCGCTCGAGCTGCCCAATCCGCGTCGACAGATGGTGAGGCTCGTCGAGATCCTCGAATCGGCGACCTACAACGACGCGCCGGGCGTGCTGACGCTCGCGCTCGGCAAGGACATCGCCGGCAACCCGGCGATCGCGGATCTGGGGCGGATGCCGCATCTGCTCGTCGCGGGGACCACCGGCTCGGGCAAGTCGGTCGCGGTCAACGCGATGATCCTGTCGCTGCTGTACAAGGCGACGCCCAAGCAGGTGAAGATGATCCTGATCGACCCGAAAATGCTCGAGCTTTCGGTGTACGACGCGATTCCGCACCTTCTCGCACCGGTCGTGACGGACATGAAGCTCGCGCCGAACGCGCTCAACTGGTGCGTCGCCGAGATGGAGCGGCGCTACAAGCTCATGTCGACGCTCGGCGTGCGCAATCTTGCCGGCTACAACCAGCGCATCGCCGACGCCAAGAAGACTGCGAAGCCGCTGACCAATCCGTTCACGCTGACGCCGGAAGCGCCCGAACCGCTGGAGGAGATGCCGCTGATCGTCGTTGTCGTCGACGAGCTCGCCGACCTGATGATGGTGACCGGCAGGAAGATCGAGGAGTTGATCGCGCGCATCGCCCAGAAGGCCCGCGCCGCCGGCATTCACCTGATCCTCGCAACCCAGCGTCCGTCGGTCGACGTGATCACCGGGCTCATCAAGGCGAATATCCCGTCGCGGATCGGTTTCCAGGTGGCGAGCAAGATCGACTCGCGCACGATCCTCGACCAGATGGGCGCCGAGGCGCTGCTGGGGCAGGGCGACATGCTCTATCTGCCACCGGGAACCGGTTATCCGATGCGCGTGCACGGCGCGTTTGTTTCCGACGCGGAGGTGCATCGGGTCGTCGAGCACCTGAAGGAACGCGGCGAGCCGCAGTACATCGACGGCATCCTGGAAGGCGGCGTTACCGGCGTCGACGGCGAGGACGCCGGCGCGGGCGATGCGGCGGACGCCGAGGCCGACCCGATGTACGACCAGGCGGTCGCGGTGGTACTGAAGACGCGGCGGCCGTCGATATCGCTCGTTCAGCGTCATCTGAGAATTGGCTACAACCGCGCGGCGCGGCTGATCGAGCAGATGGAGCGTGCGGGAATGGTGTCGCCGATGCAGACCAACGGCAACCGCGAGGTGCTGGTTCCGACGTCGAAGGCCGACGCGTGATCGTGCAGCGCAAGACGACGCGCGTGCGGGTCGCGCTCGTCCTGGCCGCGTGCTCGTCGGTTGCGTCGGCCGGACCCGTCGAGGTCTACCGCGACGGCGCGCGTTTCTGTCCGCGCGATCGCGCCGGCGCAACCACGCTCGACGAGCCCCGGATCGTCGCGCGCGCGCGCAGCCTGCTGCCCGACGATTATTGCGGTCCCGGCACGTTCGTCGACGGGTGCAATGTGATCGTCGAGCAGGCCACGGGGTCGTGGCGAATCTACTTCCAGCAGTACCGGCTTCGCGACGGACGCCCCGAGGCGGGCGGTCTCACGCACAGCTACGTCGTGCTCGACACGGCCGGCAACTGCTATGCGAACATCCCCGGAACCGAGCAGGGCGCACCGAGATGAATCTCCCCGATCAGCGGCGTTGCCGCGCAAGGCCAGCGCCGGCGTCGACGCGTCGTTATGCAACGGTCTTGTTGCTCGTCGCGACGTCGGCGGCGGGCTCGGGACTCGACCAGTTGCATGCGTTTCTCGAAGGCACCAAGAGCGCGGCGGGGAACTTTCGACAGGCGGTCGTGAACAAGGACCGGCGTACAACGCAGGCGACCTCCGGCTCATTTGCTTTCCAGCGGCCCGGCAAGTTCCGTTGGACGTATGAAAAGCCGTTCGATCAGTTGATCGTCGGCGACGGCGAGAAGGTCTGGGTCTACGACCGCGATCTCAACCAGGTGATCGTGCGCAAGCTCGACGCTGCGCTTGGCGCGACCCCGGCAGCGCTGCTGGCGGGTGACAACGCGCTCGAGAGGAATTTCACGCTGGTGGCCAACGGCGAGCGCGACGGCATCGAGTACGTCAGCGCCACGCCGAAGTCCGCCGAATCGCAGTTCACCGTGATTCGTCTCGGATTCGTCGACAACCTGCCGCGCCGGATGGAGCTGACGGATGCCTTCGGCCAGTCGACCGAGCTGACCTTCAGCGACGTTGGACGCAATCCGAAGCTCGATGCCGACACCTTCCGCTTCGTGCCGCCGAAGGGCGCCGACGTCGTCGGGCAGTAGGCGTGGCAACTCGCGAGCGAGCGACGATGACGCGCCGTGGCCGACCTGTTCTCGGCTGACGGCGACCGAGCGCCGCTGACGCCGCTCGCCGAGCGGCTGCGACCCGCGTCGATCGGCGACGTGATCGGCCAGCGTCATCTGCTGGCCCAGGGCAAGCCTCTGGCAGTCGCGTTCGCGTCGGGCAAGCCCCATTCGATGATCCTGTGGGGACCGCCGGGCGTCGGAAAAACGACGCTGGCGCGCCTGATGGCCAACGCGTTTCAGGCGGACTTCGTGGCATTGTCCGCGGTGCTCGCCGGCGTCAAGGACATCCGCGACGCCGTCGCGCGCGCCGAGCTCGCGCGCGAACAGTACGGACGCGCGACAATCCTGTTCGTCGACGAAGTGCACCGATTCAACAAGGCGCAGCAGGACGCGTTCCTGCCGTTCGTCGAGCGCGGAGTCCTGACGTTCATCGGCGCGACGACGGAAAACCCTTCCTTCGAAGTAAACGGCGCGCTGCTGTCCCGCGCGGCCGTGTACGTGCTGCAGCCGTTGTCCGAGCCGGAGCTCGGCGAGCTGTTGCTGCGCGCCGCTGTCGTAGCGATGCCCGGCATCGCCGTCGATGCGGCCGCGGCGCATGCGCTCGTCGGGTACGCGGACGGAGACGGCAGGCGTCTTGTCAACCTCGTCGAACAGCTGGCAACCGCCGCAGCGGAGGCCGGTCGCACCACCATCGATGCGGCGTTCGTCGAGGATGCGATCGCCCGGAGTCTGCGACGGTTCGACAAGGGCGGCGACGCGTTCTACGACCAGATCTCCGCGCTGCACAAGGCGGTCCGCGGCTCGGATCCGGATGCGTCGCTGTACTGGATGTGCCGGATGCTCGATGGCGGCGCCGATCCGCTGTACGTCGGCCGCAGACTGGTCCGCATCGCGAGCGAGGACGTCGGGCTCGCCGACCCCCGTGCGCTGACGTTCGCCTTGGACGCTGTCGCGACGTACGAGCGACTCGGCACACCGGAAGGCGAGCTCGCGCTCGCGCAGTGCGCGCTTTACCTCGCCTGCGCGCCGAAGAGCAACGCCGCCTATACCGCGTACAACGCGGCGCGCGCGTTCATCGCGGACGACGGATCGCGTCCGGTGCCGATGCGCCTCCGCAACGCGCCGACGCGGTTGATGAAGGGCCTGGGCTACGGCAAGGGCTATCGCTATGCGCACGACGAGGAGGGCGCGTACGCCGCGGGCGAGCGCTACTTTCCGGACGACATGCCGGACGTCGAGTTCTACCGCCCGACGGAGCGCGGGCTGGAAGCGCGCATCGGCGAGCGCCTGCGCACACTCCGCGCGCGCGACGACGAGAAGGGCGGGCGTCGCGGCCCCGCACTCGACGACGAAACGTGACGCGGCGTGCGCGTCGTTGCGCGCGCACCGCCTGCTAGAATCGTTCGATGCTCGACATCAATACGTTGCGAAGCGACCTGCAGGGTGTCGCCGCCGCGCTGGTCCGCCGGGGTGTGCAACTCGACACCGCGCGCTTCGAAGCGCTGGAGGGAGAGCGCAAGACCATCCAGACCCGCACGCAGCAGCTGCAGGCGGCGCGCAATGCATTGAGCAGGCAGGTCGGCATCGCGAAGGGAAACGGCGAGGACGTCACGGCGTTGCTCCACGAAGTCGGCGGTACCGGTGACGAACTCGGCAACCTCGAGCGGGAGCTCGATCGCGTGCAGGCGAAGCTCCGCGAGTTCATGCTGGAACTGCCGAACGTCACGCACGCGTCGACGCCGGACGGACGCTCGGCCGACGACAACGTCGAGGTCCGGCGTCGTGGAGCGCCGCGGAGTTTCACCTTCGCGCCGAAGGATCATGCCGATCTCGGCGAGGCGCTCGGCATGCTCGACTTCGCGACAGCCGCCAAGCTGTCCGGCGCCCGCTTCACATTCATGACGGGGGGTCTCGCGCGGCTGCACCGCGCGCTCGCGCAGCTGATGCTCGACACGCATACGCGCGAGCAT
>JBDTNI010000234.1:0-4421 GCA_039933815.1 Betaproteobacteria bacterium | reverse complement strand
TGGAAGCGTGTCGGAAGCGTCATTTTTCGGTCTGTCCACCGGCGGGGGCCGTCGGGTGCCTGATAAGAGAAATGACCCTGCAGCACGGCGCATGCCATCGCGCGTCGCGACCGCGCGAGCGTCGTCGACGGGCCGATGCCCGGCGCGTTCGTCCCAATGCGCGCCCGCCGCTCGCGCGGCGCACTGACGGCGTCGCACGGTCGTATAATCGCGCCGCCTGCCTCGCGCCGAGGCACCGGGGAACGCCGCCGTGGACGTCACCAGCCGCCAGTTCGGAACCGCCGTTGTCGTGACCCCGGCAGGCCGCGCCGACCAGGCCGGCGCCGCGGCCCTGGAAACGGCGCTGGAGCCGTGGTGGTCCCAACCGGACGTCCATGCGCTCGTGCTCGATTTTTCGGGCGTCGCGTACATCAGCAGTGTCGGTCTGCGCGTGCTGATGATCGCTGCGAAGAAAATGCGCGCGCGCCACGCGCGTATCGCGGTGGCGAACCTGCAGCCGGTGGTCGCCGAGATCTTCTCGATCAGCCGCTTCGACAAGGTGCTCGAGGTCTTTGCGGCATCTCGCGACGCGTTGGCCGTGTTGGCGCCTGCGGCGCTTCCGGCGTTCGACGGAACGCGGTAGAGGCACGCACAATGCGCGGCGTTCGGTTCTGGGGGACGCGCGGCTCGCTGCCGGTCGCGCTGACGGCGCCGTCCGTTCGCAGCAAGATCGCCGCCGCGCTCCGCGGCGCGTCGGGACGCACGTTCGTATCGGACGACGAGCTCGAGCGCTATATCGACGCGCTGCCGTTCGCAATTGCCGGGACGTTCGGCGGCCATACGTCCTGCGTCGAAATCGACACGGGGACGCCGGAATATGTCGTCTGCGACCTCGGCAGCGGCCTGCGGCCCTTCGGTCAGGCGGCGATCGCACGGCACGGTCCCGGCAATCCGCAAACCTACCACCTGTTCGTGTCTCATCTGCACTGGGATCACATCATGGGCCTGCCGTTCTTCGGCCCCGCCTACATTCCGGGCAACCGGCTTGTCTTCTACGGTGCGCATCGCGACCTCGAAGCGGCGCTGCGACGGCAGATGGAACCGCCGTCGTTCCCGGTTCCGTTCGGCGTGTTCAACGCGACGATCGAGTTCGTGGCGCTCGATCCCGAACGGCAGCACGATGTCGCCGGCATGCGCGTCACGGTCAAGAAACAGCATCACGCCGGTGATTCCTACGGCTACCGGTTCGAGCGCGACGGTCGCAGCGTTGTCTATTCGACGGATTCAGAGCACACGTCCGAGGATCCGAATGAAAGCGCCGAGTTCGCAACGTTCTTCCGCCGCGCCGACATCGTGATCTTCGACGCCATGTACTCGCTGGCCGAGGCCATCTCGGTCAAGGCCGACTGGGGGCACTCGAGCAACATCGTCGGCATCGAGTTGTGCCAGCTCGCCGAAGCCCGTCACCTGTGCCTGTTCCACCACGAGCCTGCGCTCGACGATGCGGCGCTCGCGACGATGCTGGATGAATCGCGGCGCTACGAGGAAATTACGCGGACGGGTGCTGCGCTGCGCGTCTCGGCGGCGTACGACGGCCTGGAACTGATGTTGTGACCGTCACCGCGCCGGAGACGCCCGCGCTCCGGACGGCAAGGCTGCGCATCGCCGGCACGGCGTTGGTCGCGGTGTTCGCGATCGTGCTGCTGTTCGACCTGCCGCGCACGCTGCCGCTGCGCGAGGCGTTCTTCGACTCGCTGCAGCAGGCGATGCCCCGCCGGGCGGAGACCACGCCCGTGACGATCGTCGAGATCGACGACCGGAGCATCGCGGGACTCGGTCGCTGGCCGTGGCCCCGCACACTGCTCGCGGAACTGGTGCGCGTGATCGCGGCGCACGGCCCCGCCGCCATCGGCGTCGACGTCGTGATGTCGGAGGCCGACCCGCTGTCGCCCGAAAGGACGCTGGCGCGCGTCGGCATCGATCGCGAACTGCAGCAACGCCTCGCCGCGCTGCCGACCAACGACGCGACGTTGGCGGCCGCGTTCAAGGCGGCACCGGTGGTGATCGTCATCGCAGGGCTTACAGTCGCGACCGGCGAGCCGTTGCACGTGCAACCCGTGTTCATCCGCGACGCGAGCGGCACGGCCGACGCCGTCGATCGCGCGCGCGCGCGGCTCACGCGGTTCGCGGGGGCGCTCGCCAGCCTGCCGGTGCTGAGCGACGCGGCGTCGGGCGCCGGGCTGATCAACGGCGACGACTCGCAGGGGATCGTGCGGCGCGTCCCGCTCGTCGCCGACGTCAACGGCACGCTGGCGCCGGCATTCGCGCTGGAGCTCTGGCGCGTGGCACTCGGGGCCCGCGCCATCCGCGTCGTCACGTCGGACGGCTCGATCGAGAGCGCAGTCGTCGCGAACCAGGTATTCGCCACCGAATCCGACGGCAGCGTCCGGCCGTATTTTGCGCGGCGCAACGGGGATCGATCGGTGTCCGCGGTGGATGTGCTCGAGGGCCGCGTGCCGGCGGACCGGCTTCGCCGTTCATTCGTGCTGATCGGCGTGTCGGCCCTGGCGCTCGGCGACAACCTGTGGACGCCGCTCGCCGAAAAGATGCCCGGCGTCGAACTGCACGCCCAGCTGCTCGAGAACATGGACGCGGACGCATTCCTGCGGCGGCCGGCGTGGGCGCCGATCGTCGAGGCGCTGGCGTTCGTGGTTCTCGGCGGCCTCCTGATCGGATCCATGCCGCGCTGGTCGGTGCGCTCCGCGACGCTGATCGCGCTGGCGGGCGTGACGGCGCTCGTGCTCGCGTCGTTCACATTGTTCCAGGCGAAACGCCTCCTGCTCGACGCGGCGACGCCGGGCGTTGCGATTGCGCTGCTTTTCGGCACGTTGCTCGCGATGACGCTCGCGTCGGCCACCCGCAACCGCAAGGCGCTGCAGGACGTCGTGCAGCAGCAGCGCGAGGCGAGTGCGCGCGTCGAGGGCGAGCTGCAGGCGGCGCGGCGGATTCAGCTCGACACGCTGCCGCGACCCGAATCACTTCAGGAGCCGCGCGTCGAGCTTGCAGCGTTCATGGAGCCGGCGCTCGAAGTCGGCGGCGACCTGTACGATTTCTACCGTCTCGACGAAGGTCGCGTGTTCTTCATGCTGGGCGACGTCTCGGGGAAGGGGTTGCCGGCGAGCATCTTCATGGCCGTCAGCAAGGCGCTGTGCAAGAGCACGGTGCTCCGTTCTCGCGACGCCGACCTCGGCGTGCTGCTCGCGCAGACCAATGCGGAGGTGTCGCGGGACAATCCCGCCGCGCTGTTCGTCACGGCGTTCGTCGGCGTGCTCGACGCGCGCACCGGCGAACTCGACTACTGCAACGCGGGACAGGAAAATCCGTGGCTCGTGTCGCCAGACCGTGGGCGCGTCGCGCGACTGACCGATGGCGATGGACCGCCGTTGTGCGCGGTCGACGCGTTCGAATACGCGCCGGCGCGCGTGCAACTGCGGCCGGGCGACGTGCTGTGCCTCGTCAGCGATGGCGTCACTGAAGCGCAGAACGCCGCATCGGAACTCTACGGCCCGAAGCGTGCGGAGCGGGTGCTCGAGACGACGCGAACGGCGGGCGAAGCGGTGATGGCGCTGCGTCGCGACGTAGTTGCGTTCGCCGGCGGGGCGGCGCAGTCGGACGACCAGACGGTGCTCGCGTTGCAGTGGCGAGGTCCGTCGCCGGCCGCGGGCGGATGACGAGCGCTCAGCGGACGACGATTTCGACGCGACGGTTGCGCGGCTCGGCGACGCCGTCGGGCGTCGGTACCAGCAGCTCGCGCTTGCCGCGGCCGACGGCGACCACGTCCGCCGGCGAAACGCCGCGACCGATCAGCGCATCGCGCATTGCGTCGGCGCGTTTGCGCGCGAGTACGTCGTTGAACGCGTCGGTGCCCACGGCGTCGGTGTGGCCGACGACGACGACGTCGGCGACCTTGCGCTGCCGGATGTCGGCAAACAGCCCGTCGAGCGTCTTTTTCGAGTCCTCGGTGAGCTCGTCGGACCCCTCGACGAAGTACAGCGTGAAGTTCGCCGCGCGCGGCGGCATCGCTTCGAGTGCATCGCGGAACGCCGCGCGAACTTCCGCGTCGCTGGCGCGGTAGGACCACGGGTCCGCCCCCGTGAGCTCGGTGGCGGCGTACGGCCGGTCGAGAACGACTTCGCGGTCGCGGTGCCTGACGACCACGGCCGTCGGCCGGCCATCGGCTTGCGGCAGCAGGATGATGCGTTCGTCCCGCGACGCGCATCCCGCGCACGCGGCGAGCGCCGCCAGTGCGGCCACCCGCGACGCGCACCGCGCGAAGGTCACCGGACGCTGACGACGAATTCGGTGCCGCGCACGCCGAGGATGGCCGATGGGGTGCGCAACGTCATCGCGTCGGGCGACTGTTTCGCGAGCCGGCCCGAGAC
>JBDTNI010000233.1:0-4430 GCA_039933815.1 Betaproteobacteria bacterium | reverse complement strand
TGGACCGAGCCGGCCCAGTCGTAGTCGCGCCGCGTGGCCACGACCAGCCGACAGCGGCCGATCCCGAGATCGAGCGGCTGGTACAGACCCTCGAGACCGTGCTCGAGCAGCACATCCTTGCCGGCGACGCCCACATCGGCCGCGCCGTACTGGACATAGGTCGGCACATCCGTCGCCCGGAGGATCACGAGCGAGACCGCCGGGTTGTCGGTGCCGACGATCAGCTTGCGCGACGCCCGCGGATCCTCGGCTGCGACGATGCCCGCGCGCTCGAGGAGCGGCAGCGTTTCGTCGAGCAGGCGGCCCTTGGAGAGCGCGATCGTAAGCGTGGACACGGGAGCGTAACCAGCGGGTTGCAACCGGTCGATTCTACCGGAGCGCCCTTGGGCCCGCCCTCCCCGGCCGGCCGCCCGTTGTCGGACGGCATCCCGCCGTTGCCGTCGTCAACGGGCGGCGTCGCGGTCCCACGCGAGCGCCCCCGCCACGTACGTCGCGCGAATCGCGCGGTCATCGCCGAGCGCGAGCAGGACGCCGAGCGCCTCGTCGATGCCGTCGACGCCCTGCATCCGGAACTCGATCAGCGGCGTCGAGCGCAGGTCGACGACGACGAGGTCGGCCTCGAATCCCGCGGCGACCGTGCCAACGCGATCGCCGATGTCCAGTGCTTCGGCGCTCCCTCGGGTGGCGAGCCACCATGCCGACGTCGGCGACAGCGGCGCGCCGACGAGCTGCGCCACGTCGCTCGCCGCCTGCATCGTGCGCAGCATCGAGAACGTCGTGCCGGCGCCGAGGTCGGTGCCGAGCGCCACGCCGACCGGACGCGCCGCCGCATGCGCGTCCCGCAGCCGGAACAGGCCGCTGCCGAGGAAGCTGTTGGACGTCGGGCAATGCGCGATGGCGGTGCACGTCGCGTGCAGACGCGCGAAATCGTCGTCGTCGAGATGGATGCCGTGTGCGTACAGCGCGCGCCGGCCCAGCAACCCGAAACGGTCGTAGACGTCGAGGTAGCTGCGCTCGCCAGGATAAAGCGACGCGATCCACGCCGCTTCCGCGCGGTTCTCGGCGATGTGCGAATGCAGGTAAGTGCCGGGACTCTCGTGCCACAACGCCGACGCCGCCTCGAGCTGTGCGGGCGTCGACGTCGCCGCGAAGCGCGGGGTGATCGCGTAGGCCAGCCGGCCGCGCCCGTGCCACCGCGCGATCAGCGCCTTGCTCTCGTCGTAGCCGCGTATCGCCGTGTCCAGCAACGGCGCGGGCGCGTTGCGGTCCATCAGCACCTTGCCGGCAATCAACCGAAGCCCGCGCCGCGACGCCTCGTCGAACAGCACGTCCGCCGAATGCGGGTGGACGGTCCCGAACACGGCCGCTGTCGTGATGCCATTGCGCCGGTTCTCGTCCAGGTAACGCACGG
This sequence comes from Betaproteobacteria bacterium, assembly GCA_039933815.1. Taxonomy (GTDB): domain Bacteria; phylum Pseudomonadota; class Gammaproteobacteria; order Burkholderiales; family Casimicrobiaceae; genus VBCG01. The sequence continues at coordinate 3,019 of JBDTNI010000233.1, read as the reverse complement.
CCACCGACCGCGCGTAGCCGGCGTCCGCGAAACGGGCCTCGAGCGGGAAGGTCGACTGCTCGAGCCAGTCGAGCAGCGGCCGACCCCCGGCGCCGATGAGCGGCAGCTGCGGATAGTGCACGTGCGCGTCGATGAACCCGGCGCTGATCAGCGAGCCGGCGTAGTGCGTCACCGGGATGGCGGGCGGCAGGCGTGAAAGCACGTCGGCGGCGGGACCGCAATCCACGATGACGCCGTCGGCCATCGCGACGATTGCGTCGGACTCGTACCGGCACGCAGCTTCGTCGCCGACCCGCAGCGGATCGCCGGCGAATGTCAGCAGCGCGCCGCGAATGGCCGTCAGCGGCGCGCCGGCGTCAGACACCGTTCCGCTCACCTCGCTCGCCTACTGGCGTGCTGTGCGGACGTTGGCGGGTGGCGGCACGCCAGCGTTCGTCCGGAACGGGTTGATGTCGATGCCGCCGCGGCGGGTGAAGCGCGCCAGCACCGTCAATGCCTCGCAGCGGCACTGCGAAACGACATCGACGAAGATCCGTTCGACGCAATGCTCGTGGAATCCGGCGTGGGCGCGATAGGAGACCAGATAGCGCAACAGTCCCTCACGATCGATACCGGGACCGACGTAGCCGAGCTGGATCGACGCGATGTCGGGCTGTGCGGTGACCGGACATACCGAGCGGAACAGGCGAGTGGTGAACGTCTGCGACGCGTGCGGCCCGTTCGCCGCCAGCAGACCCGGCGCCACGTCGTAGGTATCGCACCCGACGGCAAGATCGTCGAGGCTCTCGCCGTCGAGCTCGCGAATCGCTTCGGCGTTCAATGCATCGACGCCGCGAACGTCGACAATGACCGGCTCACCGCTCGCCCGCGTCAGGTCGGATTCGATGACGGCGGCCACGTCCGCGCGCGTGGCATATCGCGACTGCGCGAACGACCCGAGATAGAGCTTCATCGACTTGGACTCGACGATGCACGGCGAGTCGACCCCGAAGCGCAGCGTGGCGAGTGCGACCTCAGGCTTGCCGCGCGCGTCGAGCCACGTCAGCTCGAACGCCGTCCAGATATCGGCACCCGAGAACGGCAGCTTGTCGGTGATGCCGAGCGCCGCGCGCTGCGGCGCGCGCGGGACGGGAAACAACAAGCCGGGATCGTACCGGTCGGGGTGCCGCGTCGGACGGCCGAGCGGGGCACCCCGCAGTTCCGGCGCGTCACCGCCGCCCGAGGTCATGGCAGACGGCGGATGCGGGCGCCGAGGGCGGAGAGCTTCTCCTCGATCCGCTCGTAGCCACGATCGAGGTGGTAGATGCGATCGATCGTCGTCTCGCCGTCGGCGACGAGACCCGCGATGACAAGGCACGCCGACGCGCGCAGGTCGGTGGCCATCACGTTGGCGCCGGTCAGGCGCGCGACGCCGCGGACGACGGCGGTGTTGCTCTCGACCTCGATGTCCGCGCCGAGACGCAGCAACTCCTGCACGTGCATCATCCGGTTCTCGAAGATCGTCTCGGTAATCACCGACGTGCCGCCCGCTCGCGTCGCAAGCGCCATGAACTGCGCCTGCATGTCGGTCGGAAACGCAGGATACGGCGCGGTCCGCACGTTGGCGGCGCCAATCCCGGACCCGCCGCGCACGCGAAGCGTGGGACCGTCGACGGCGATCGTCGCACCCGATTCGCGCAGCTTGTCGAGCACCGCGGCGAGCGTCGCCGGGGCGGCGTGCGTGACGACGCTGTCGCCCGCGGTCGCCGCGGCGGCGGCGGCGAACGTCGCGGTCTCGATGCGGTCGGGCATGACCGCGTGAGACGCGCCGTGCAGTTCGCCGACACCCTCGACGACGATGCAATCGGTGCCGGCGCCGTCGATCCGCGCGCCCATCGCGACGAGGCATGCAGCCAGGTCCGCGACCTCCGGCTCGCGCGCCGCGTTGGCGAGGGTCGTGACGCCGTCGGCCAGCGTCGCGGCCATCATCAGGTTCTCGGTGCCGGTGACCGTCACGACGTCGAACGTGAAGCGCGTGCCGCGGAGTCGCCTGGCACGGGCGTTGATGTAGCCGTGCGTCAGGTCGATCTCCGCACCCATCGCCTGCAGCCCCTTGACGTGCTGGTCGACAGGGCGGAGACCGATCGCGCAACCGCCCGGCAAGGACACGCGCGCCTCGCCCGCGCGGGCCAGCAGCGGACCCAGCGCAAGGATCGACGCGCGCATCGTCTTCACGAGCTCATAGGGCGCGGACGGCCAGTCGATCGTCGCGGCGTCGAGCACGACCGAACCGGCTGCGCCGCCGTGGATGGCGACACCCATCTGCGACAACAGCGCCTGCATCGTCCGCACGTCGTTGAGACGAGGGACGTTGGTGAGCGTCAACGGCTCGCGGGAGAGCAACGACGCACACAGGATCGGCAGCGCCGCGTTCTTGGCGCCGGACACGCGCACTTCGCCCGCGAGCCGTGCGCCGCCTTCGATCACGAGCTTGTCCATGGCGGTGCGACGTCTCGAGCGGAGAACGCGCTAGCGCGCCGGCGCTTCGTCGGGCGTCGACGTCGTCATCGACAACGCGTGAATCTCGGCACGCATGCGGTCGCCGAGCGCCGCATAGACCAGCCGGTGCCGCGCGAGCCGCGAGAGGCCGCGGAACGCCTCGGACACGATCGTCGCCTCGAAATGCTGGCCGTCCCCCGCGACCTCGACGACGGCGCCGGCGATGCCGGCTTCGATGGACGACTTGATGGATGCTGGCGTAACCATGGAAACCTTTGCAAGTATCGAGCGCCTGGGCGGCCGCCGCTGTCGTCAGTGGCGCAGCTTCCAGCCGCGCGAAAGGATCAACAGCGCCAGCGCCGCAAGCGAGAGGCTCGCCGTTGCAACGAGCGCCAGGCTTCGCGCCGGCGGCGCGTCCGACAATCCGAAGAAGCCGTAGCGGAAGCCGTCGATCATATAAAAGAACGGATTGAAATGCGACAGCGTCTGCCAGAACGGCGGCAGCGAATGGATCGAATAGAAAACGCCCGACAGGAACGTC
>JBDTNI010000232.1:0-4522 GCA_039933815.1 Betaproteobacteria bacterium | reverse complement strand
CTTTACGGCGAAGGCCTCGGCCTCGACTCGATCGACATACTCGAAGTCGCGCTCGAGGTTTCGAAGCGGTACGGGCTGCAGTTGCGGGCCGACGGCGAAGACAACACCGCCATTTTCAAGTCGCTGCGCACCCTCTCCGACTACGTCTGGCTAAACAAGCCTGCGTGAAGATCGGCTCTCGGTCGGCGGTTCTCGCCGTGATGGCCGGGCTGGCGCTGATCGCCTACGTGGCGTTTTCGCATTACGTATCGAGCGTCGTGCCCAAGAATGGCGGTCGGTTCGTCATCCCCCTGTTGGCCATCTATTTCGGCGTCGCCGCGATGTTCGCGTGGCGCAGTCGGCAACGCTATAGCTGGATGCTGCTGTGCGCCGCACTTGCCGCGCTGGCATGGCAGCACCTCGACGCGATTGGCGATCACGCCGCGTGGCTGTATTTCGCGCAGCATGCCGGCGGCAACGTGATTCTGGGGCTGGTGTTCGGGACCACGCTTGCCGAGGGTCGCATTGCGCTGTGCACGCGGATCGCAGCGCTCGCGCACGACCCGATGGAACCGAGACTCGTCCGCTACACGCGGCAGGTGACGCTTGCCTGGACGCTGTTCTTTGCCGTCAACGCGTGCGTCTCCGCCGCGCTGTTTGCGTTCGGGCCGCTCGTGGTGTGGTCGGTATTCGCGAATATCCTCGACCTTCCGCTCGTCGCGCTGATGTTTGCGGCCGAGCATGCCGTGCGTCGGCGCGTGCTGCCCAACATGCAGCACGCGAGCATTTTCGAAGGGGTCCGCCGCTATATCCGGCTCATGCGTACGTCCGCTCCGCCGGCGGCCTGATCGGACGATGGACGCGCCGGCCAAGGATCGCATGTCGCGCCACCCTCTTGTCACCCATCGCAACCCGGCCGACATCGTCGCTTATCGAGGCGGCGCTCCGATTACCGTCGGACGCTTTCTGGCCGACGTCGAACGAATCGCCAGCGAGTTTCCGCCGCCGCGCCACTTGCTCAACGCGTGTGGCGACCGCTACCGGTTTGCCGTCGGGCTCGCCGCCGCGCTCGTCGCCGGCAAGGTGAGCCTGCTGCCTGCCGATCTTGCCCCCGCGACGGTCCGGCGGCTGATGGAAGGTCATCCCGACCTCTTTTGCTTGACCGACAGCGACAATGCGCCGCCGTCGCTGCCCCGACTACGCTACCGTGACGCGGTCGCGTCCGCCGCCGCCGTTCCCGAACTGCCGGTGCCCGAGATCGACGACGACCGGCCCGTTGCATGGCTGTTCACCTCCGGATCGACGGGGGAGCCCGTATCCCATCTCAGGACGTGGGGCGCGCTGGTGCGCAGCGTGCGAATCGAAGCGGATCGGCTGCGGTTGAACGTGGGTGAGCCGGGCGTAATCGTCGCAACGGTGCCGCCGCAGCATTCTTATGGATTGGAGTCGTCGGTGCTGGTCGCTTGGCAAGGTGGCGCCGCATTCAGTGCCGCGCGGCCTTTTTATCCGTCAGACATTTGCCGAGCGCTGTCGGCCGTGCCTCGACCCCGCGTGCTGGTGTCTACGCCATTTCACCTGCGGTTGCTGCTGGACTCCGGCGCGGCGCTCCCTGAGGTCGATCTGGTCGTTTCCGCAACCGCGCCACTGCCCATGGCGCTGACAAAGGAAGCCGAGACCCGATTCAACGCGCCGCTGCTCGAGATTTTCGGAAGCACCGACACCGGGCAGATTGCGTCGCGCCGACCATCGGTATCGGCTGAGTGGCTCCTGTTCGACGGTGTGCAACTCGCTGCTGAGGCAGACCGGACGTGGGTGCGTGGCGGCCACGTCGGAGCGCCCGTCGTGCTCAACGACGTCGTGGAACTCGCAGGCGCCGGACGTTTTCGCCTGCTCGGTCGTTCGTCCGATCTGGTCAATGTTGCCGGCAAGCGCAGTTCACTCGCCTTTCTTACGCATCAGCTGACGACGATCCCCGGCGTCGACGACGGCGCGTACTACATGCCCGACGAGGAGTCGCCGAACGGCGTGACCCGTCTTGCCGCAGTCGTCGTCGCGCCAAAGCTCACCGCGGAAGAATTGACGCGCGCTTTGCGTGCGCGCGTCGAGCCGGCGTTTCTTCCGCGGCCGTTGGTCTTCGTCGACGCGCTCCCGCGCAACCCTACGGGCAAGATGCCTCGCGAGGCGTTGCGGCAACTGATCGCTTCGCGGAGCAACGCGCGGGCGGATCAGCGGTGAACGCAACGCGGGAAATCCCGCTGCATATCGCCTTCGACCATCCGGCGCTCGCCGGACACTTTCCCGGCAATCCCATCGTCCCTGGGGTCGTGCTGCTCGACGAAGCGCTGTTCGCCATCGACGCCGCAACCGGGTGCGCGCATCGCGGCATCGCCTGGGCGAAGTTTCTGCGCCCGGTGCTCCCCGGCCAGGCGTTGACCATCCGGTTCGGCAGCGATGCCGACGGCGCGCACCCATTCGAGATTCTCGCCGGCGTCGACAAGGTTGCATCCGGACGTCTGAGCCCCATCGCGGTGCCATGAAGGCGAGCGTTCCCGGCGGCGCCGCTGACGAATCGCGTGCCGAGCGTCCCGAGTGGACGCGGCGCCGCGAGCGCGGCAGCGCGTCCATGGTGCGCCTGATGACGTGGATCTCGCTGCGGATCGGTCGTCGCGCCGGTCGATGGGTGCTGCCGCCGATCGTCGCGTACTTCATGCTCACCGCGGCGCCGGCGCGGCGGGCGTCGCGCGCCTATCTGCGCCGGGCACTGGGACGCGAGCCCGGATGGCGCGATCGCTATCGGCACCTGCATTGTTTCGCTTCCGCGACTCACGACCGAATCTATCTGCTCAACGATCGGTTCGACCTGTTCGAAATCGAGACGCTCGGCACCGAGTTGATATCAAACCTTCTCGCGACGGGCCGCGGTGCGTTGCTGATGGGCGCGCATCTCGGCAGCTTTGAAGTGTTGCGCGCGCTCGGTCGAAAGGCACTGGGCCTCGACGTCGTGATGGTGATGTACGAAGAAAACGCCCGCAGAATCAGCGCGGCGATTGCGGCGACGAATCCGGCGGCGCGCCAGGACATCATAGCGCTCGGTCGCGCTGACTCGATGCTGCAGGTGCGGCAGCGACTTGAAAACGGTGCGATCGTCGGGATCCTCGCCGATCGGACGCTCGGGGGCGACACGACAACGTGCGTGTCGCTGCTGGGCGAGCCGGCGGAACTGCCGAACGGACCGTTCAGGATGGCGGCGATGCTGAGTCAGCCGGTGATCTTCATGACGGGACTCTATCTAGGCGGCAACCGCTACCGGATTCAATTCGAAGCGCTTGCCGATTTCTCCACGGTGCCGGCGAAGGAGCGCGATTCCGCGATGCGCGGGGCGGTCGAGCGGCTCGCTACGGTTCTCGAGCGGCATTGTCGCGCCGCACCCTACAACTGGTTCAATTTCTACGATTTCTGGCAATCGCCCGCGACGAGGGTCAGGGCGCGCCGGTGAAAGCGAGAACCAGCGTCGTCGCGATGCTCTCGGCGGGATTGCTCATTGGGCATGCGTGCAACGCCCAGGCCGCCGCGGAATCCGACTGGAACCTGGCGCGGCTGATGCAAAGCCTTTCCGAGCAGCACGGCGGGAAGGTCGCCTTCACCGAGAAAAAATATATCGCGCTGCTCGACCGGCCCGTGGAATCCTCCGGTGAACTCGTCTTCGCGCCGCCTGCCCGACTCGAGAAGCGGACACTGAAGCCAAAGCCCGAATCGCTCGTCCTCGACCGTGACGTGCTGGTGGTCGAGCGGGGCAAGCAGCAGTACACGCTCCAGCTGCAACAGTACCCGGAGATCGACGCGGTCGTCGGCAGCATCCGCAATACGCTGGCGGGCGATCTCGCCGCGCTGCAGCGGGAGTACCGCGTGGATCTGCAAGGCACGCCGCAGCGCTGGGTGCTGACGCTGCTGCCCGCGGATCCGCGCATCGCGGCAACGCTGCAGCGAATCCGAATCTCCGGGACGCGCGACGACGTGCAGGAGATCGAGATGCTGCAGGCCGATGGCGACCGTTCGGTGATGCAAATCCACCGCGGCGCCCCGCCATGACCCGGGGAAGTGCGGCGGCGATCGCGTCGTGGGTGGCTCTCCTCGCGGCCTGCATGTTCATCATCGGCCGCTCGAGCTTTACCGCCGACTTGTCGGCCTTCCTGCCGCGCGCACCGACCGCCGCGCAACAGGTGCTGGTCGATCAATTGACGGAGGGCGCCGTATCGCGGCTGATCCTCATCGGCGTCGATGCCCCCGACGCGGCGACGCGAGCGCTTCTGTCCCGCGAGCTGGCGCAACGGTTGCGCGCCTCGCCCGAATTCACGCTGGTGAACAACGGCGAAGCGTCGGGCGCGAAGCGCGATCGCGAGTTTCTGCTCGCCCATCGCTATGTGTTGAGTCCTGCGGTCACCGTCGATCGCTTTACCGAGCCGGGATTGCGCGCGGCGATCGGCGAGAACATCGATCTCCTTGCGTCACCCGCCGGTTTGATGCTGAAGTCGTTGCTCGCACG
>JBDTNI010000231.1:0-4539 GCA_039933815.1 Betaproteobacteria bacterium | reverse complement strand
CACGAGATTCCGCCCAACGGCCAAGGCATCGCGGCGCTGATGGCGCTCGGCATGCTCGATTCGTTCGACCTCGGCGCGATGTTGCCGGACGCTGCCGCAAGCCAGCATTTGCAGATCGAGGCGATGAAGCTCGCATTCGCCGACGTGCATCGACACGTCGGCGATGCCGCGACGATGCGCGTCACGCCGGGCGCATTGCTGGACCGCGGGTATCTTCGCGACCGTGCGCGGCTCATCGATCCGACCCGGGCACGGACGTTCGGGCCGGGCGAGCCGCCGCAGGGAGGCACGGTCTACCTGTGCGCGGCGGATGCGTCGGGCATGATGGTGTCGCTGATCCAGTCGAACTACATGGGGTTCGGCGCCGGCGTCGTCGTGCCGGGGACCGGCATCAGCCTTCAAAACCGCGGCGCGGGCTTTTCGCTCGAGCACGGACACGTCAACGAAGTCGGCGGCGGCAAGCGGCCGTTCCACACGATCATCCCGGGATTCATCACGCGCGCGGGCGCCCCGCTCGCAGCGTTCGGTGTCATGGGCGGACCGATACAACCACCGGGGCACGTGCAAACGGTGGTGCGGCTCGTGGACCACGCAATGAATCCGCAGGCGGTGCTCGACGCGCCGCGCTGGAAGGTGAACGCCGGTCGCTCCATCGACCTCGAAGCGTCGGCAACGCCCGCATTGCGCAATGGATTGATCGCGCTCGGCCACCAGTTCGAGTCGATCCCCGACTCGTACATGGACTTCGGCGCCGGACAGTTAGTCGTGAAGGCAACCGACGGCTACGTGGCCGGTTCCGATCCGCGACGCGACGGGCAGGCTGCCGGGTTCTGACCGGTCGGTGTCAGGGACGTCCGCCCTTCAGCGACGACAGCGGCAGCAATTCGGGGAGGTCGAGCCGACGTCGATCGGACTCGACGGCGGCAAGCGGCGCGACGGCCCGCATCGTAGCGAGGCTGCGGACGGCAAGCGTCTGATAGCTGCGCGTGCCTTCGATCTTCCACGCAAGCTCGTCCTCCGTCAGTTCGCGGACAATGCGCGCCGGCATGCCGGTCACGAGCGTCCGCGGCGGAACGATCATCCGGGCCTTGACGAAAGCCATCGCGCCGACGATCGCGGAATCGCCGATCACGGCGTTGTCGTTGACCACGGCATTCATGCCAACGAGCGCGTTGCGCTCGATCGTGCAGCCGTGCAGCACCGCGCAGTGGCCGATGTGGCCGTCCTCGCCGACGATCGTGTCGGTACCGGGAAAGCCGTGCGCAACGCAGCAATCCTGGAGATTGGCGCCGGCGCGAATCTCGATGCGACCGAAATCGCCGCGCAGCGAGGCGCAGGGGCCGATGTAGCAGCGGGCGCGGACGATGACGTCGCCGATCAGCACCGCCGACGGATGGACGTACGCGGAAGGATCGACAACCGGCGTGACGCCGTTGATCGAATAGACGGTCAGCTCGGGGCGGGTCATGAGGTCTTCCGTGGCGTGAAAGGCGGCGTGCTCATCCGACCGCGCGCCGGGCGTTGACGAACATCCGGTACCACGGCGACAGCTCGCCCCAGTCGGGCGGGTGCCACGACATCTGCGCCGTCCGCCACACGCGTTCCGGATGCGGCATCAGGATCGTGAATCGTCCGCTTTCCGCCGTGAGCCCGGTGATTCCCTGCGACGATCCGTTCGGATTGCACGGATAGGTCTCCGTGGCGCGACCGCGCGCGTCGACGAAGCGCAGCGCCACGTGCGGCTGCGCCGCCGCGAGCTGCGAGGCATCGCGGAATTCGGCAAGGCCTTCGCCGTGCGCCAGCGCCACGGGAAGCCGGCTGCCTTCCATGCCGGCGAAGAAAAGCGACGCGGTGCGCAGCACTTCGACCATGACGAACCGCGCTTCGAACTGCTCCGATACATTGCGCACGAAATGCGGCCAGTGCTCGGTGCCGGGAATGATCGCGTGCAAATTGCTCATCATCTGGCAACCGTTGCACACGCCGAGGGCGAACGTGTCTGCGCGGGCGAAGAACGCTTCGAACTGCGCGCGCAGGCGGGCGTCGAAGAGAATCGACTTCGCCCAGCCCTCGCCCGCGCCGAGCACGTCGCCGTACGAGAATCCGCCGCAGGCCACGGCGCCCTGGAAGTCGGCAAGCGCATGCCGCCCCGATGCCAAGTCGCTCATGTGGACGTCGTAGGCGTCGAACCCCGCACGGTCGAACGCGGCCGCCATTTCGACCTGCCCATTGACGCCCTGCTCGCGCAGGATCGCGACACGCGGCCTCGCCCCGTCGCTCACGAAAGGTCCGTTCCCGTCGTCGAGGTCGAACGTCACCCGCGGCGAGAGCCCAACGTCGCCGACGTCGCGCAGCCGCGCGTATTCCTGGTCGGCGGCGTCAGGGTTGTCGCGCAGGCGTTGCAGCGCGTGCGTCGTCGCCGACCACGCGACGTGCAGATCGACACGCGATTCGTCGAGCACGACCGTGCCGCCGCAGCGGATTCGGAGGCGGTCGCCGACAGCCGGTTCGCCTACCGTCTGCGCCGCAATGCCGACGTCGCGCGCCGCGGCCAGCAGCGAAGCCGCGTCGCGCGTCGCCACCTGCACGACCGCGCCGGGCTCCTCCGCAAACAGCTCGGCCAGCGCGAGACCGGCGGACGCGGCGAGATCGATCGCGAGTCCGCAACGTGACGCGAACGCCATTTCCGCGAGCGTAACGAACAGGCCGCCGTCGCCGATGTCGTGGTACGCCAGCAGCACGCCGTCGCCGTGCAGGCGCTGGACCAGCGCGAAGTAAGCGGCGAGCGCGGCCGCCGCGTCGATGTCCGGCACGCAGTCACCGAGCTGGCCGTATACCTGCGCAAGCGACGACGCGCCGAGGCGACGCTTCCCGGCCGAGATGTCGAGATGAACGAGCGTCGTGTCGCCCGCATCGAAGCGCAGCAGCGGCGTCAGGCACGCACGCGCGTCGGTCACGTGCGCGAACGCGGACACGATCAGCGAAACCGGTGCCGTGACCGCCTTGTCGACGTCGCCTTCGCGCCACGTGGTGCGCATTGACAACGAATCCTTCCCGACGGGGATCGACACGCCGAGTGCCACGCAGAGCTCGAGCGCGACGGCCTTGACGGTGTCGAACAGCGCGGCCCCTTCACCGGGCTCCCCGGCCGCCGCCATCCAGTTCGCCGACAGCTTCACGTCATCGAGCGCGCGCACGCGCACAGCAGCCATGTTTGTCAGCGCCTCGGCAACCGCGAGTCGACCGGACGCCGGCGCGTCGATCAGCGCCACCGGCGTGCGCTCGCCGATCGCCATCGCCTCGCCGGCGAAGCCCGAGAAATCGGAAAGCGTCAGCGCGACGTCCGCCACCGGAACCTGCCACGGACCGACCATCGGATCGCGCGCGCAAAGTCCGCCGACGGTGCGATCGCCGATCGTGATCAGAAACGTCTTGTCGGCAACAGCGGGGAACCGTAACACGCGGTACGCGGCGTCGCGCACGGTAACGTGCTCCAAGCGCAGCGGGTCTAACGCGGGCCGCACCCGGCGCTCGTCGCGCGAGAGCCTCGGCGAATTGCCGAGAATCACGTCGAGCGGCACGTCGACCGGCGCGTTGTCGAAGCGGGCGTCCGCAACGCGGAGCCGGTGATCGGCCGTGGCGTGCCCGACGACGGCAAACGGACAGCGCTCCCGTTCGCAGAGCGCGCGAAACCGCGGCAGGTTCTCCGGCGCGATGGCGAGCACGTAGCGCTCCTGCGCCTCGTTGCACCAAATCTCGCGCGGCGTCATGCCGGATTCCTCCGACGGAATCGCGCGCAGCTCAATGTTGCCGCCGGCACCGCCACCTTCGATCAGCTCCGGCAGCGCGTTGGACAGGCCGCCGGCGCCCACGTCATGGATCGACAGGATCGGATTGTCGGCACCGAACTGCCAGCACCGGTCGATCACTTCCTGCGCACGCCGCTCCATCTCGGCGTTGCCGCGCTGCACCGAGTCGAAGTCGAGGTCGGCCGTGTTGGCGCCGGTGCTCATCGACGAAGCCGCACCGCCGCCCATGCCGATCAGCATGCCGGGACCGCCGAGTTGGATGAGGAGCGCCCCCGCGGCCAGCGGACGCTTGCGCGTGTGCGCGTCCGCGATGTTCCCCACGCCGCCCGCGATCATGATCGGCTTGTGATAGCCGCGCACGCGCGCGCCCCATTCGAGCTCGAACGTCCTGAAATAGCCTGCGATGTTCGGGCGCCCGAACTCGTTGTTGAACGACGCGGCGCCGACCGGCGCGTCGAGCATGATGTCGAGCGCCGATGCGATGCGCTCAGGCTTCCCGTACGGGACCTCCCACGGCTGCGCCATCCCGGGAATTCGCAGATGCGACGTCGTATAGCCGACGAGTCCCGCCTTCGGCTTGGCGCCGATTCCCGTGGCGCCCTCGTCCCGAATCTCGCCCCCCGCTCCGGTGGCCGCCCCGGGGTACGGCGCGATGGCGGTCGGATGGTTGTGCGTTTCGACCTTCATCAGGATGTGCGTCGGCTCGAGGTGCGCCGTGTAGCGACCGTGC